>JAYWDZ010000084.1:0-2171 GCA_043779595.1 Nitrosomonadales bacterium | reverse complement strand
CTGGGTTGGCACTCATGGCGAATACGACAAGCTCCTCGGCTAACTCGTCGTTCCAGAGGACGGCGCAAAAGCGCGCCACCTCTGAACTCGAACGTTAGGCAACAGAAAAATATGGGGAAGCACGCATGATTACTGCCTTTCAGTTTATTGCAGCATTGAGTACCACTCTCTTCACCGGAGCCGCCATCTACATTAACTTCGTTGAGCATCCCGCACGAATGGGTTGTGATACGAAAACCGCCGCAACCGTTTGGGCACCGAGCTACAAACGCGCGACAGTCATGCAAGCTTCTCTAGCTATCATCGGCTGTCTCAGCGGCCTCGCAGTTGGGTTGCTGGGTGGGGGCATCATGTGGCTAGTGGGCGCGCTGTTTATCGGCTTGGTAGTGCCATTTACATTCATCGCAATCATGCCCACCAATAAACAATTGTTGATGCCCGGTCGCGACCTTGCTTCGAACGAAACTCGCGCGCTGTTAGAGAAGTGGAACAAACTTCACGCAGTGCGCAGCGTGCTCAGCTTCATCGCAGCGATTGTGTATGTTGGCTTATTGGTTTGAGGGGATCAAGCGCCAACGCGTCGCAAAATCGGCGTCATTAGCGGGCAATTCGATCACGCAATGCAAGTGATCCGGCAAAACCACCCAACCGTGTATCACAAAGGGGTACCGCAGCCGGACGGAACGGACAACGTCGCGCAATAAATTAATATGTTGTGTGAGCAAGTCATTGCCGTTGCGTTGCAACAGATTCACCGAGAAAAAATAGGTACCGCGGGATGCCAGGCGCGTCGATAATCAGGCATGGCGAGAGTATCGCTGTCTTACTTGCGGCGCAATGCCCCTTGCACCGTAGGTTACCTGGTAATGAGTCGGAGGTCTAAGGCATAAATAGCAATGCGCGGGCTATTTTTGTGGTTGCGCAACTTTTTTTGATTTTGATTTTGGATTTACAACAGAGGCGTCAACAGAAAGAGAATTAATCCTATCCACTTGGTGGATGCCAATCTTCGTGACAGGCACCATTGCTGTAGGCATCAGGTCTTCATCTGACGGCCCTGCATTAATCGCCGCCAAGCGAAATTCCATGTAAATACCCCAAATCCCTTGATGAATACCCTGTTTTTTTAATAAGGCTTCCACCACTTCTTTGTGGGTAAATTCTATTTTACTTGTCTCTGGCATATTGTAAGTACCTAGTTACTACGTTTCACAGGTTTCTTTTTTTGAGTAGACATTGACTGTGTATATTGGAATGGCTCACCCCGACGGAAATAATCTGCTTGTGCAGACGTGAGGTGTCCTTGACTTAAAGCGGATATCTTAAACATTTCGTGGCTGGCCACCCCCATCTTCTCACCCACTTTTTCTGCGATTGCAGCAACAAGAAATAGGTTGAGACTAACTTGTTCTGCTTCTGCAAGGGATACAGCCTTCTGATGTAATTTTTTGGGCAGCCGCAGTGTCACGCGACCACTGCAAATTGAATCTTCTTGCGATGGCAAGGGAAAACCATGGCCCATTTCTTTCGCCATCGAATGCAGTATACCAATAGCATCGACCGCCATAGCGTACGCTTCTTCAGGGGTTTCTGCTACGGGACCAATATCAGGCACCTCCTTTACCTTCGCAATAAAACATTTGTCCCCATCAAGGTCTATTTTTTTTACTTGAATGGTGTATTCATAGGGGTCAAACATTTTCATCACCGTCTAATATAAATCGCAACTCTATTTCAAAATTGTCAACAATCTGCAAAATTTTTTTCTTATAAAAAGATTTAATCGGATCACTTTCTTTATGCCCACAATTAAAATCAGCCCCTGCCCAATTGGATATTTTGGGATGGTTGAATATTTTATGGCCACCATTTGCACCGTCACGGACATCAAACTCAAAAGCTTTTAAAAGTTTTCGCAATTCACCGCAACGAAGATTATCGCCTTTTGTGGAATCATATAATTTGTTTCGCAATTTATCATATTTTTTCATGTTAGGTGACACTATATATGGTGTCAATAATTTTTTTCATAAGAATTATCGCTCTGCATTCATTAATGACAAAGGCAGACATCCTCCCGAATATCTGCCCCGCACTCTCCAACCGCCCTATAACAATCTAGAGCAGTTTTCCATAATCCTTTACTCCCAACTCAACGCCCCACCCGTCTG
>JAYWDZ010000083.1:0-2177 GCA_043779595.1 Nitrosomonadales bacterium | reverse complement strand
CCCGTAGTGAGTATCAGGCGCCACAGAAAAGCCGCGGTACCTGCGTATTTGGAATAGGATTTGACCGTGCTATCGAGCATGGTCCACAAGTACACGCCGACCAGCGCAAAAAAGCCGGAGTACAAAAACACGTTCCAGGTAAACATGGATTTGAAATTGAAATGGGTCATCGCGACGATCAGGCGATCCGAGCGGCCCAAATCCAGTACCAGTACCAGCAGTCCTCCTGCCATCAACGCCAACGCGAGAATCGCGGACAGCGGCGCGAGCGGCTTGTACATCGGCTTGTTGAATACCGATGCTATCGAAGCGACATTCAGTGCGCCCGAGGCGGCCACAATTAGGAACACCGCAAACACATGCGGTAATCCCCACACGATCTGATTGTCCATACCGGTGACGACGTGACCGTAATGGTGCATGTAAAGATACGCGCCCAGACCGAGCAGTACAAAAAGGCCTATGCTGCCAAGGAGTATCCAGTATTTCAGACTCTCGCCCTTCACTTCACGGAAGATCATGCTTGCCATAGTAATTAAATTCCGTGGTAGCGGACGCCAAGGTTCAGGTTGAGATCGGCGCGGACCTGTTTAGTCGGCAGCGTACGCAGTAGCTTGGAGATTTCGCTTTCCGCGTCGTTCAGATCGCCAAACACCAGTGCGTTATGACCGGCAGCAGCACAGGCCTCGACACAGGCCGTTGTGCCATCGCCGCGATCGACTTTTTGGACGCAGAAGGTGCAGGATTCCACGCAACCGATGCCGCGCGGCACATCCGGCTTTTGCGTATCGTTCAGCGGCTCATGCACCAGCGAACGCGCCTTGTACGGGCACGCCATCATACAATAACGACAGCCAATACAGGTGTGGCGATCCACCAGCACAATGCCGTCAGCGCGTTTAAACGAGGCGCCGGTCGGACACACGTCCACACAGGGCGGTTCGGCACAGTGCTGGCACATCATCGGCAAGTTGGTTTTGACTTGAGAAAGCGGGTCTTCCAGTTCGAGCTTGCGTATCCATTGCGGCGCCTGCTTGGGGTGCTTGCTCTGTTGGGGTAGTTGCCAGCCATTTTCGGTGCTGCAAGCCGTCACGCAGTCATCACATCCAGTCGCACATTTGGTGCTGTCCACCAGCATGCCCCAACGATTGCGATTGCTTACACCGACATCGTCAGGTTTACTATGTGCCACTTCATATAACAGCACGCCCGGTGCAATGGCGAGGCCGGCCACCGCAGCCGCGGTCCCGATAAACTGGCGGCGGTCTTCTGACGCGGGCTTGTTGATTTCACTCATTTGACACCCTTTTGCGGTGCGATTGGACGTACAGGATATAGCGCCGCCATATCTTTCGCGCTGACTGCGCTACTAATCTGCGCGGCCATTTGATGTTTCATATGCGCCCCTTTAGCGGTCAAGGGATGCAACATTGCAGAAGCCTGAGGCTTGCTGGAATGACAATCAAAGCAATCAATTTTTACGGCCGCATAGCTGTGGCAGCTAACGCAAAAATTATCCTTGGCTGCAGTCACGCTGCCGGTTTGTTGGCTTGCATGGCAGTTGATGCATTCTTTTAGACTGTATTTCTTGGTACGCACGCCTTCATGCACGGTCTCATCGCGTTGATGCGTCAAAAGCTTCATGTGGTTACGGCGCATGTATTCCGTAGGCTCAACGCATTGGTCACCCTTGACTGCTTTTTCAATGACAGGCTTGGGTGCGTCCGCATAGGCGGGCGCAACGCCTGCCCATGCAAGTAATGCAGAGAGAACAAGGCCAGACCAGCCCAAATACCGCCGCATATTAATCGCCCATACCCATCACGATGTAGCCGGTCGGGCAGACGTCGGCGCAGATATGGCAACCGATGCACTTGCCGTAGTCGGTATCCACATAACGCCCCACAGTGGGGTTGTCTTTCTTTTTGACCTTGAACACGGCCACTTGAGGGCAGTAAATAATACAGTTGTCACACTCAAAACACTGGCCGCACGACATGCAGCGCTTGGCTTCATCAACGACTTTTTTATCATCGAGCAGCATCAGGCGTTCTTCAAAATTACCCAGCGCAGTCTGTTTGTCCAGCATGATGACATCGCGAATATTGCGATCCACTTGCGGGAAGTGGCCCAGAAACAATTCGTTGTGTGGAATGATGTGCTTGCTCGAACGGTCC
>JAYWDZ010000082.1:0-2178 GCA_043779595.1 Nitrosomonadales bacterium | reverse complement strand
CATATTATGCGGGGTCGATCAAGGCGTCCCGGATTCTGCATAAACTTGGACTCAAAGAGTATGACTATTTCGTGGTTAGTGCGCATCGCGAAGAGAATGTCGACTCAGCCGAGAATATGCAGAAATTAGTGTCGGCACTGAATGCAATTGCCACTACCTACAATAAACGGATTATTTTCTCAGCCCATCCTCGTACGCGTAAGCAACTGGATGCCCATAAAAATTCCCTCCACATGAATATAGAAATTTTGAAACCGCTAGGATTTTTTGACTATGTGATGCTACAGAAAAGCGCATGTGCAGTGCTATCCGATAGCGGAACCATCACCGAGGAATCCTCAATTCTAAATTTTCCAGCATTAAATATCCGTGAATCCCACGAACGCCCCGAAGGTATGGATGAAGCAGCAGTGATGATGACCGGCCTCGAATCGGATCGTATTATTCAGGCATTGTCTATCTTGCAGAGCCAACAACGTGGCTCGAGCCGTACATTGAGGTTGGTTGCCGATTACGATGTCCCAAATGTGTCGAATAAAGTCTTGCGGATCATCCTCAGCCATATCGATTATGTGAATAAAGTTGTATGGAAAAAATAATCTTAATTACATTAAGCATACATGGGGATACTCATTAGCAAAAATGAGTAGGGACAACGTGCTTGTTACGGGTGCAAATGGGTTCGTCGGTCGGGCTCTGGTGGCTGCCCTTGCGCGCAACAATATTAGTGTGTCTGCCGCGATTCGCCAAAATACTTCCATAGGTACCGGCAATCTCGTGTCAGCTATCCCGGTCTATACCATTGGCAATATTGGCCCGCAAACAGATTGGACAGATGCCTTATGTGATGCACACACCATAATTCATCTTGCGGCGCGCGTGCATATCATGGAAGAGACAGCAGCAAACCCATTGACGGAGTTCCGACGAGTCAACACTCTCGGGACCGAACATCTCGCGATGGCGGCGGTACGTGCGGGTGTACGGCGTCTGGTGTATGTGAGCTCTATCAAAGTCAATGGCGAGACCACAGCAACTGAACTATTCCGCGAGAGTGATGTACCGAATCCGACCGATCCCTATGCGATCTCGAAGTGGGAGGCCGAGCAAGCGCTAAGTAGAATCTCCGGAGAAACCGGTCTCGAGGTTGTTATAGTGCGGCCGCCACTGGTCTATGGTCCCGGGGTTAGCGGCAATTTCTGTGCGTTGCTCAGATGGGTTAATCGTGGCGTACCGTTGCCACTGGCAAGTATCGAAAACCGACGTAGTCTTATTGGCTTGGAAAACTTTGTGGACTTGCTTATAACTTGTGCTACGCATCCGAAAGCATCTGGTGAAGTATTTTTAGCCTCTGATGGCGAGAATCTTTCAACACCAGAGTTACTTCGGCGTGTGGCGCTGGCACTGGCTAAGCCTGCTCGCTTGTTTTCGTTTCCCGTGCCATTGTTACGTGCCGCAACTACTTTTCTAGGCCAGGGCGCACAATTTGAGCGACTTTGTGGTTCCTTGGCTGTCGACTCACGCAAGTCGCGAGAGGTGCTCGGATGGATGCCACCATTTTCAGTGGATGAGGGATTACGCAGCACTGCCGCTTGGTTCCTGCATAGCAAGGCGGGGGCAAGGGACTAACGGGTATTTTCTTAGCCCAGCCTTTATGGCGGGTGATGCTTTCTCACGGAATCTGATTCTATATTAGACATAAGCATTCCTTTTAGAAGCCAGGATCTACGTGCATTCAATGACTCTGCTCGTCGCTGTACTGATTGCCTTTGCCGTATCGGCATGGCTGACCCATCGTTTCTGCGACCCGTGGTCGAGATTTCACATTCTCGATCTGCCCAATGAACGGTCGCTCCACTCGCATCCGACACCCCGTAGCGGTGGAATAGCCGTTCTGATTGGCGGACTGATGGGTGGTTTGGTAATTGCCTTGTTCACTGGAGGCCAGGATATTCTGTTCTGGTTGGTTGCGGCCGTGCTTCCAGTGGCAGCGGTTTCGTACGCAGATGACTGTGCCGGCGTACCAATTTTGCTGCGTGTCTTAGTGCATGTGGTTGCGGCGGCAATACTTGTTGTGGGCTGTGGTTTTATTCGGCCAGGTTTCGTCCCTGGCCTTACTGCAGTACTCGCACTTTTTTACATTGCATGGATGATTAATCTTTACAATTTTATGGATGG
>JAYWDZ010000081.1:0-2181 GCA_043779595.1 Nitrosomonadales bacterium | reverse complement strand
GCAGGGTCATCTGGACATTTCGCTGAGTCGACTGATCGCCAGTCTGGTGTATTGGGTGATCATCTTTATTGTCATCGTCACCGTTGCCAACAGTTTGGGCCTGCATCTGGTGGCTGAGCTGTTCAACAAGATTGTGCTCTACATCCCCAACGTGATCGTCGCGATTTTGGTGCTGGTGTTTGGCATTTTGGTGGCGCGGATTATCAACCGACTGGTATTTGCCTACCTGAATAATATCGGCGTGCACGGCGCGCTCACCATCAGCACCTTGTCGGAATACTCAGTGATTATTTTTGTGGTGTTCGTCGCACTGGAACAACTCGAAATCGGCACCACACTGCTGACCGCGGCATTCCAGATCGGCTTTGGCGCGGTTGGCCTGGCCTTTGCGCTGGCCTTTGGACTGGGCGGTCGCGAGTGGGCTGCGGGCGTCATCAAGCGCATGACAGAACGCGACGCTAACGCGCGCTGATCAGCACCTATTTATTGAGCATGCGTCCCATACTCCCGCATCTTTTCTTAAAAATATGGCTTTCGGTGTGTATATTCCTAACTCTAATGACGATGGAGATGCCCGCCCAAGCGCAACGCACCACACAAGCTTTCGAAACAAATGTTCATACGATCCGGGCAATTCTGGAATTACCGGACAAGGAAATTGATCTAGCGAAAGCCAAGCTGACAATTGATTATATGATCGATCCGAAAATCGACATTGCTAACAACCTCAAACACCTTGATGTCATGGTAGCCGAGATCAAAGCGCGACTACCAAGCGATGCTTCTAGTCGGGACAAGCTTGAGTTTACGGGTGTACCTGTATCAAGCTGGCCCGTGGAATAACAAACAGCCGTTCCAGTACGACCTGGATGATCCCTTCGGCCATAATATCCGTAACAAGCTGTTGCCAGCCATCTCGCAACCAAGAAAGGCAATTGCATCTCGATGCCCTTCCTCTTCATCATCCTTGGGCAAAAGCTCGGCATTGATGTGACTGCATCGACGGCGCCTGGGCATGTCTTCGTGAAATACCGAGATGATATGGGCACTCTCTATAACTTGGAGGCCACCAGTGGTGCGGGCTTCACGCGGGACCTCTGGATACTCCAGCAAAGGCCGATGAGCACACAGGCACTGTCCAATGGTATCTATATGCAGCCGTTGAGTAAGAAAGAGACTGTAGTCGTGATGACGGGAACATTGCTTGAGTTCTACGGGCAACTGGGCCAGGAAAAGCACCGTATCGCCCTAGCTGATCTGGTGCTTAAATACTACCCAAAAGATGTTTCGACCATGATTCATGCAAGCTCAGCCTACTATCGCTTAAGACAGCAAGAATTCGTGTGCAAATATCCCACACCTAACGATATACCTTTGCAAAAGCGACCGTATTTCTTACAGCTTGACCAAAATATCGGGCTTTGGCGTGACAGAGCCCAAGTGCTCGGCTGGCGCGAACCGGATAAAGAGGCAGAAGCCCATTACCTACAATCGGTTAATCGGGCCAAATCAACTCAGTAAAAAGGGGAAACTGAATGACACTACTCAGATATATCAAAACCAGCGCGTTCATACTGGTCCTCGTTGCGTATGGTGGCATCGCCTCCGCGCGATATATCGAAAGTGATCCAATTGGATTGGAAGGTGGGATGAATCTTTATTCGTATGCCGGCGGGAATCCACTGAAATTTACTGATCCGACCGGCTTAGATTATTGGATAGAGGGTTCTGCCAAAGGGGAAGGAGGACTGGGATTCCACCAGAGTATCTGCGTTGGTCAATACCGTTCTGTATCGAATAGAACATGTATTTCGTTCGGAGTAGAGAACGAGAATACATGCGACGGTACTAAGTACAAAGGGAAGGTCTATGTAGACAAGTCTGCGGCCGGACCAATAGTCTTTGGGAGGTATCACAGAACTACGCTTGAACAGGACAAGAGAATTTCAGATCTTTTTAATGAGCTCATAGACAAAGAGGGCGACTATGATTTGATCAAGAACAATTGTAGAGATTTTGTGTACCGGGTATTCCGATCTTTGGAGTACAAATACGGAAGATAGCTTTCGCACTTATGCGGCAGTTTATGAATGGTACGCAGAAACAACCGGGGAGCTAAGTTAGCTAATAATTTATGAAGTTAAAAAACCGCTTTATGATCCCAAAGTGCGCGGCTAAATG
>JAYWDZ010000080.1:0-2190 GCA_043779595.1 Nitrosomonadales bacterium | reverse complement strand
GGCTTTCCGTGTAATAGATCCTTGGTCTTTGCTTCATCTGCAACACTCCTTCTGCAAACGCAGTTCCTAGTGTGTTGCATCCATCGGTTGAATCCGCCACCCTGAGCAGCCGGAGGAGGCGTCTTCACCGAATGTCCGTTGATGCTACGAAAGAAGCCAATACATAATTCGACTCCAGACTTCTCGCTTATAGATGAGCGCCCTATACAGGCGCATAATCCGTCTGCCGCCGGTCTCCTTTGATGACTGTCTCTATATTAATAAATGTCCGGATCCGTGGGCCTCTTGAATAACTGTTATTTTAAACATTGTGTGGATGATCGCCATTGAGAGGTCAAGTGATGGACAGATCTCAATTTCAACAACTGAAACAGCATGTCGGAGCGGACCTACTCAACTTTTCGCTCAACCGGACAGATATCGTCTATCAGACAGATTTCGAATCTCTTACGATAAATGATGCGCAGATGTTTGTCCTAACAGACATGCATGGAAAGATTCAACAGTGTAGATTCCAGTACATCGCCCAAGGGGGCTATGGTGACGGCGCAGACTTCTACTTAAGACGGTTGTTGCACAACGGCGAATCAATCTTTAGTCACTATCGCACGATGTGCGGGGGCGTTGCCGAAAGCCCCACGAGCGATGATCCTGTAATTGCGCATCTCCAAATACTATGCATTCGTGACTACCCGAATCTGTTGATGAAATCAACAGGCGGTCGCAGCCTTCCAGTAATGGGAGGCATGAACGTGGGAATGGATGATTACGATACCTTCATTCATTTAATCAAAGATGATCTGCTAAATAGAATCACGAATGGCAAGGAGGGGCTGGAGTATGCCTTTGAATTCACCACAGAGGATGGTCTTCAGTTCAATACGCAGGTATGCAGCGCGTGTACAACTTTGATTACAAGAGCGTTCTACGATGCGTGCAATCGAATGGATTATTCGCTGCATGCAGTACTCAAAACAATAGCGGGCTACATAGACATTCTGAGAGAGTTAGCTGCTGGAAATACGGTGCAGTACAGCAGTTTTGTTGGCCTAAGAGGCATTCGGTTTACCGAGTTTACTGAAGTTATTTTTGATGGTGCCGCATTGCGACAATATGCGGGAATAGAAAATCCAGGACTTCACACTCAAAGGACCGTTGTTAGTCACTCGGATGAGCATAGTAGATACAGTGGACATGTGCTGGAAGTAATCCATAAAACAAAGATTCATTCGCATGAGGCAACATGCAATACTGGGAATAGCATAGAGGCCAATCGGGTCCAGCAAGATGTTCTTGAGAAAGTGTTGTTCTCTTTGGTGTTCTCGTGTGAATGTACAAGAGGGCCGACTCCGTCTTTTTTTGAAATTGGGTTCCCACTGATAGGACCGGGGAACTGTGGGTTAGCCGACCAAAGTCCAGGAGAGTATCTTCTGATTGATGAGGCAGCAAAGGACAGCGTAAAGAACTGGTTTAATATTCTTCGCGATAAGCCACTTGATAAGGTAAAGACACCTTTGCAAAGGCTTAAGTACGCCATTTTTGAGCGGTGGAACCCTGAAGACGCTATCGTTGATGCAGTAATTGCGTGGGAGGGCATGTTCAGTGAAGCGTTCGAGACTACCTTCAAGGTGACAGGAAGCCTCGCGAAGTACCTATCAGGGTCCGAGGAAAGACCGGCCTTTCTGAGTAGACTCAAAAAACTCTACAAACTGAGAAGTGACTTAGTGCATGGCGCCAATAGTAGCCTTCTACGAGAAGAAAGCGTTAATGATCTAAGAAATGAGGTAGTAAATATTGGCCTGCGGTGTATGAAGAAATTGGTGTCAGATGAAATGCTTCTCCCAATGTCACCAAGTGAACGCGTGATGCACCTATTGGTATTGACCGAATCCACACAACAAAGCGATGTAGCGGACAGCTAGATGACCGCCGCTGATCGTTGACGTTGCGCGACTGCTTATGATCGGCTACCAGACTTCCGCATAAAGCACTTCGAAGGTCTGCTCCTGGCCGAATCCGGTCGTCCATATCTGCCCATTCAGATAAGTTTAATCACAAGAAAAAAAGCCTCCAAAGAGGCTCTTTTTCTGGGTGATACAAACGGTTTACGCCAGATCGAGATAATCCAAAATGCCTTTAGCCGCTTCGCGTCCTTCAAACACCGCCGTTACCACCAGATCCGAACCACGC
>JAYWDZ010000079.1:0-2209 GCA_043779595.1 Nitrosomonadales bacterium | reverse complement strand
ACGGTCGACGCGGGCGAGGCGGGAGTCAGTTCTGCCAGTGGACTGGTGGTCGCCGCGCTGGTGGTCAAAAATGCCGAGAACTTCTCGGCGAGTGGTAGCTCCGTGGGCGTGCCTGCCGTTTCGACGGCCCCCCCTGCTGCACCGGTTTCCAGTGACGCCGGGAATGCCAACAAAGCAGCAGACGCCGTGGCGCAAGCCAGCCAGCATCTGGCGGACGCCTCGAAGGATGCAGACTTCAAGTCCTTCCGCCCCGCGCTTATCAGCGTAGAGGTGCTGGGTTTTGGCAATGAAGACGACGGATGTTCGAGTGGCAATTCCACAGCCGATGCCGCCTGCCGCAAGCGCAAATAGCAGAAAGGTGGAAGCCGAATAACCGAGTCCCTATTAAAACTATGTAGAAACGGGAGGGGTATGAGCCGAGCGGCTTAATTTTGAAGTACGGCTGCGCACGCCAGGGTGAAACAATCTATATGGCGGAAGCCTTTTTACGGTGAAAGTTCTAAGACTATATGAGCCGAACGGCTCATATAGTCTCATGACGTTTTCATGACCGTGCAACAGTCCGATTGCACACTCTGGTGCTTAGCTCATCCCGCGTATCCGAATAATGATCAGAATTCTTTTGCCCCTGTTGTTATTGGTGGCTTCGCCCGCGCATGCTTGGTGGAATGACGAGTGGACTGCCCGCCGGGCGTTCACGATCAATACTGCGGACTCGGGCGCCGGGGTCAAGGAGTCGCAGGTCAACGTGCCCGTCCTGGTGCGTTTGCATGCGGGCAATTTCGATTTTCTGGGTGCTAATCCCGATGGTTCAGACCTGCGTTTTATCGCGGGCGACGACAAGACACCGCTGAATTTCTATATTGAGAAATTCGACAGCACCGCCGAACAGGGATTGATTTGGGTGCAGGTGCCCAAGGTAGAAGGCGGCAAGGACAAGCAGCAGATCTGGCTGTATTCCGGCAAGGAAGACGCGCCGCCAGTAAGCGATGGCAAAGCGATCTACGATCCCGGTTTTGTGCTGGTTCAACATTATGCGGAAACCAGTGGCGCGCCGCTGGACAGCACCGCCTCGGCGATTCCGTCCGGCGCTTTCACTGGCGCGCGCACACCAGCGGGTGCAATAGGCGGCGACATCAAATTCAACGGTTCGCAAACGCTGGAGATTCCCGCTACACCCAAACTGACTTTCAATGCAACGACAGGCATAACAGCGTCGCTGTGGGTCAAGCCCGACTCAGCGGCGCAAACTGCCACGCTATTGCAGGGCGGGCAAACGCTCACGCTTGCGCTGGAAGGCGGCAAACTGGTAGCGCGTTCGGGCAGCGCTACGGTAACTGGCCCGGAGGTTCCTGCAGGCAGTTGGAGCCTGGTCGCGGCCACATTGGGATCCAAACTAGTGCTGTATCTGAATGGCGTAGCAGTGGGTGAAGCCGCCACGACAACCGCCAATGCTGCGCTGGATTTGAAAATCGGTTCGGGGTTCAAGGGCGAAGCCGATGAACTACAGATATCGAGTGTAGTACGCAGCGCGGACTGGCTGCGCCTGGCGGCAATGACGCAGGGCCTAAACAACGACAAAGTCGTGGTGGCAGGCGAGCCGGAAAGCGCAGACAGCGGCGGAAGTTCCTCTTATTTTGGCGTGATCCTGAAAAGCGTGACACTCGACGGCTGGGTGGTGATTGGCATTTTGATGGTGATGCTCGCCATAAGCGTGCTGGTAATGGCCGTGAAGGCTATGGTGGTGAGCAAGACTTCCAAAGCCAACAAGGAATTTCTGGAGGCGTTTCATAATCTAAAAGCGCAGGATACGGCCAAGCTGGATGTCGACGACGACCCCCAAGACGCCGACCTGAAAGACAGCGGTACTGCTGCGCTTCTGTTTGGCCACCACGATCATCATCAGAATTCAAATCTGTTTCGCATCTATCACACGGGGATTCAGGAAGTAAAAAAACGCGTGGGGACCCGTGCCGGTGTGGAACTCTCACCGCAGGCACTGAATGTGGTGAAAGCAGGATTGGACGCCACTGTAGTACGCGAAAACCAGAAGCTCAACAGCCTGATGGTGCTGCTCACCATCGCCATTTCTGGCGGACCATTCCTCGGCTTGCTCGGCACCGTGGTCGGCGTAATGATCACCTTTGCCGCGATTGCCGCCACCGGTGACGTGAACGTGGCCGCAATCGCACCCGGCATCGCCGCCGCA
>JAYWDZ010000078.1:0-13971 GCA_043779595.1 Nitrosomonadales bacterium | reverse complement strand
GTTGAGACTATCGAAAAAGACGTCGCTGTGCTCGAATTCCGCCGCATGTTCAATAACCCCGCCGACCCCAGTAATTGCTTCATCGACATCCAGGCCGGCGCGGGCGGCACCGAGGCCTGCGACTGGGCCTCGATGCTGCTGCGCCAGTATCTGAAATACTGCGAACGCAAGGGCTTTAAAACCGAGTTGCTGGAAGAATCCGACGGCGACGTCGCCGGGATCAAATCGGCCAGCATCAAAGTCGAGGGCGAGTACGCATTCGGCACCTTGCGCACCGAAACCGGCGTGCATCGGCTGGTGCGCAAATCACCATTCGACTCGTCCGGCGGTCGCCACACCAGCTTCGCCAGTGTGTTTGTTTACCCCGAAGTCGATGATTCTATCCAGGTCGATATCAACCCCGCCGACCTGCGCGTCGATACCTATCGCGCGTCGGGCGCGGGCGGCCAGCACATCAACAAAACCGACTCCGCGGTGCGCATCACGCATATGCCGTCCGGCATCGTCGTGCAATGCCAGAACGACCGCTCGCAGCACAAAAATCGCGCCGAGGCGATGTCAATGCTGAAGTCCAAACTCTACGAAGCGGAGTTGCGCAAACGCCAGGCCGAACAGGACAAACTCGAAGCCGGAAAATCCGACGTTGGTTGGGGCCACCAGATCCGCAGTTACGTGCTGGACAATTCCCGCATCAAGGATTTGCGCACCAACGTCGAAACCTCCGCCACGCAGAAAGTGCTGGACGGCGATCTGGATATTTTCATTGAGGCAAGCTTGAAACAAGGCGTGTAAACAATAGCTTGCGTCCGCTTCGGTCGGCGTATATCCTGTATATACATCAGGAGATAAGCCATGCTCACCCGCGTCTTTAAAAGCGGCAACTCGCTTGCCGTTCGCATCCCCAAGGAACTCGCTATCGTGGAGGCCAGCCAAGATGTCGAGATTGAAAAAATCGGCGACACGCTGGTGCTGCGCCCGGTCGTCAAACGCAAATTGACCGGCCTGGCGGAGGCCTTCGCCGCCTTCCCGCCCGGTTTTATGGCCGAAGGGCGCGAATTTCGCGAACAGAAGGAACGTGACTGGAGCGGCTTCGGCGAAAGCACTGGAGTTCACCAGGACACACCGGACTATAAAACAGCAGATGACAAGTAACCGATGCGCTACTTGCTCGACACTAATATCTGCGTCCACCTCATCCAGCGCCATCCGCCCAAACTGCTTCACCGCTTTCAGGAATTCAACTATGGCGATCTCGCTATCTCCGTCATCACCCTGGCTGAATTGCGACACGGCGTCGAACGCGATCCCAGCATTAAACGCGAGGCCGAACGCGCGCTGAACGACCTTCTGAACTACCTCCCGGTGCTGCCTCTGGATAATGCAGTCGCCGAGCAATACGGTGTTTTCGCCGCTGCCGTCGGTGACCGCCGCCGCGACGCACTCGACCGGCTGATCGCCGCGCACGCCGCCAGCCTCGGCATCACGCTCGTCACCAATAATGAAGCCGATTTCAGCGACTACCCCGGACTCAAGCTTGAAAACTGGATTTAATCATTCGGGCACAAACCATGGCTTTCAACGAACTCGACCGCAAACGCATCGAAAAAACGCTTGACCGGTTCATCCAGGCACACCGCCCGCCACCCCATATTCGCAACGAACTCGACCTCGGTTTTCGCCTGCAAGGCCAAAACGTCGAACTATTCGAAATCCTCCCCGTTTGGGACAACCCAAGCCAAAAAATGGAATCTCCGGTTGCCAAAGCCGCCTACGTCAAAACACAAGACCTCTGGAGAATCTACTGGATGCGCGCCGATCTCAAATGGCACAGCCACCCGCCCGCGCCTCATGTGCTCAACATTGACGAATTCCTCGCCCTGGTGGCTGAAGACAAACATGCGTGTTTTTTGGCTGAGCCATTCCGATGCGGCTTGCACACGTCCTGCATAATTAGCGCCAGATAATGCTTTCAGGGACACATAGCACCGTTCGCGCCCTGAGCACCCATACCTATGGCTGCGAAACCACCCACCAGCACACATTAGAGTGCTACACTTATTTATGTGTTAATTCCGTGGAGCAAAAAATGGCAAGCACCGTTAATTTCACTGGCGCGGTCGATCGCGACCTGCTCAAGCGCGCCAAGGTCATCGCCGCCAAAACCGATACCTCGGTCAACGCGTTGTTCAATGCCGAGTTGCGTCATCTGGTCGAAACCTTCGAGGCGGCAGAATCCAGTGGCAACCAGAACTTCAAGATGCTGCTCGACTTTTCGCTCGGCAAGCTCACGGGCGCTGAGGCCATGCAGGCACTGGGCATCGACGGAGAGGAAGACCTGTTCCTGCTGATGGCGCAAGCACACCTGCCGATGCCACGACTCCCGGACGCAGTTACGCGAAGCATGGTCGATCAACTGAATTCGCTGTCGACTTAAGCGGAGACACCATGTCCGCGTCTGTCGCCCTGCTACCCGACGCCGGGCCGCTCATTACGCTGGCCTACGCGGATGCGCTCGACCTCCTGTTCAAGCCCGGTTGGCCGCTCGTGCTGATCGATATGGTGCTGCATGAGATCACGCGCCATCAAACGCCCACCAGCGGAACACTGACCCATTGGGTTAAAGCCAACAAGGTATCGGTACGCACGACCCGCACGTTCCAGCACTACCAGCAGACGCTGGCAGCCAAGAACGTGACCGCGCGTAAATCGAATCTGGGCGAACTGGCCATTCAGGAAACGATGAATGACTTTGCCCTCGATCAGCCGCAGAAAACCGGCGTCTTCCTGTTCGAGGATCACAAGATCGCCCGCGCCGGCTTTCTGGTGCCTGACAACTGCCGCAAGATCAGTACGCGAGCCTACCTGCTCTTTCTGGAACAGAAAGGCTGGCTAGAGTCGGCTGCGGAGATCGAACGGCGCGCGATCCAGGCCGGGCGCAATTTTTCCAGACTGCGGTTTCCGCCTGAGTAAATCACCTTGCAAGCCAAAGGCAAGGCCGTTGACCTGCGCGCTGCCAGCTAACCGGCCACGCCCGACTGCCGCGATCCCTTCGATCGACCCTTTCTGCAACTCGCCGTTGCCGGAAAAGCCGACTACCTTGTGAGTGGCGGTAAGGATTTGCTGAGTCTTGCCCGTCAGTTTCGCAGGCCTATCATTTCGGCTGAGCAGTTTTTGGAAAAGCTCGCCTTGTAGACTCTAATTAAGCGGAAGCAGGGATAGCGTGCGGGATATGCGAAGATTCGTCAGATTAGTCAACCTAACAAAATTAAGAACATAACGTTGTGATTACCCAAGAATTAAGACAACTTGAAAATGACCTTTGGAGCGCAGCCGACAAGCTGCGCGCTAACTCCGATCTGAAGTCCAGTGAATACGCCACCCCGGTGCTGGGGCTGATCTTCCTCAAGTTCGCCGACAATAACTACCGCCGCTTTGAGACCGAAATTCACGCCGAGTACACCAAACTCAAAGGCACACGGCGCGAGAAAAAAATTTCCGACATCGCAATCGAGAAGTGCGGGTTCTACCTGCCCGACCATGCGCGCTACGATCACCTGCTTAATCTGCCGGAAGAGAAGAACATCGCCAAGGCGCTTAAGGAGGCGATGAAGGCAATTGAGGAAGACAAGCCAGAGCTCGAAGGTGTGTTGCCCAAGGACGAATATGCTGCGTTAACGCGCACGGACAAGACTCTGCCGCAACAACTGCTGCGAACCTTTGCCAATATACCGGCGGACACCACCGGCGATTTGTTCGGGCAGATATACGAATATTTCCTGTCCGAATTCGCGCGCAGCGAAGGCCAAAAGGGCGGCGAGTTTTTCACGCCGCGTTCCGTGGTGCGCCTGATGGTCGAGATCATCGAGCCGCACGGCGGCAAAGTGTTCGACCCCGCTTGCGGCTCTGGTGGCATGTTCGTGCAGTCTGCCCAGTTCATCGCGGAACACCGCAAGGAGCTAAAAGGTTCTGAGAGCGGCGTATATGTCTGCGGCCAGGAAAAAACGCGCGATACCGTCAACCTCGCCAAGATGAACCTCGCGGTCAACGGCCTGCGCGGCGAAATCAAGCAGGCCAACACCTACTACGAAGACCCGTACCAGAGCTTTGGCGCCTTCGATTACGTCCTCGCCAATCCCCCGTTCAACGTGGACGACGTGAGCCTCTCCAGCGTGGAGAAGGACAAGCGCTTCAACACCTACGGCATCCCGCGCAACAAATCGAAAGTGAAGAAGGCCGACGAGGGCAAGGAAACCGTGCCCAACGGCAACTACCTGTGGATCAGCCTGTTCGCCACTTCTTTGAAAGAAAAGGGCCGCGCCGCGCTGGTCATGGCAAATTCGGCATCCGATGCGCGCCACTCCGAGGCCGACATCCGCAAGACGCTGATCGAGCAAAACCTCATCTACGCCATGCTGACGCTGCCCTCGAACATGTTCTACACCGTCACCCTCCCGGCCACGCTGTGGTTCTTTGACAAGGCCAAGACCGACGACAGAATCCTGTTCATCGACGCGCGAAATATTTTTACCCAGATCGACCGCGCCCACCGCGAATTCAGCGAAGAACACATCCAGAACATCGCCATCATCAGCCAGTTGCACAAGGGGCGGCGCGAAAAATTCATACAGCTCATAGATCGCTATTTCGCGGCCGGCATGCAGCGCCTGGTCGAGAACAAAACCAACGTCGAACCCGTCTCCGCACAACTGCTAGCAGTGCTGGATGACGCAGGCGGCAAACAGGCCGTGGGCGAACTGGTGCAGCAATGGGCGGGGCTGGCCAAACTCAAGACCCGCTACGCGCAATATCAGGAAAAGCACGCGGATGAAACGGCGGTGGATAAGAAGAATAAGGCGCAGCAGCAATTGCGTGAGGCATTTGATCCGTTCTTTGCCGCACTGCATGAAGGCTTGAAACACCTGGACAAGGTCGTGCGTCAGCACGAGAAGCAGCAGGCCGCACAGGCGCAGGCCGACGGTAAACGCGGCACCACTGACCGCAAGACCAATGCGCTCAAGGCCGCGTTGGAGTTGTTGCACACTGAAGTGAAGAGTGCCGAAAGTTTTTATCAGCACATTCACTGGCTGCAAGAGCGTTTCCCCAAGGCGGAGTACGAAGATGTCACTGGTCTGTGCAAACTCGCCAGCCCGGCGGACTTGCAGGAACAGGACTATTCATTGAATGCTGGGCGTTATGTTGGTGTGGTGATCGAAGAGGATGGGAAGTCAGAGGAGGAGTTCGTCGAAGAGTTGTTGGCTATGAATGATGAGCTTGCGCAGTTGAACAAGGATGTAAAAAAACTGGAAACTGTGATTGCGCGCAATGTTGCGCTGATGGTGGGCGAGTAATGAAAGCTTGGGCTACAGATAAACTTGGGAGCCTATGTCTTAAGGTGTCATCCGGCGGCACACCGTTGAGGGCAGTTCCAGAATATTACGAAAATGGCACCATTCCCTGGATGAAAACGGGCGAGGTCAAGAAGTTGGTTATATACGATACAGAGGAAAAAATTACTGAGGCTGGCTTGGAAAATTCTTCAGCTAAGCTTGTCCCGGCAAACAGCGTAATTGTGGCTATGTACGGAGATGGTGATACTGCTGGAAATGTTGCTATCAACAAGGTTCCGCTCACGACAAATCAGGCGTGCTGTAATTTCACGCTTGACCCAGATAAAGCGCATTACAGATTTATCTACTTCTACCTCAAGGGAAGCTATAACAATCTGGTAAATCTTAAGCTGGGTGGGTCACAGCAAAATCTTAATGCGCAAAGCTTGAAGAGTTTCCCTATAACACATCCTGAAGTAGAAGTGCAGAGGAAAGTCGCGGCTATCCTTTCCGCGTACGATGACCTGATCGAAAATAACCAGCGGCGCATCGCGCTGCTGGAAAAGATGGCCGAGGAAATCTACCGTGAATGGTTCGTCCGCCTACGTTTCCCCGGTAACGAGAAAGCAAAGAAGGTTAAGGGAATACCTGAGGGGTGGCGAATTGACAGAGTTGATTCAATTGGCAAAGTTGTCACAGGAAAAACACCTTCGACAAGTAACTCTCGCTATTTTAGTGGGCCTTATCTCTTCATCAAAACACCTGACATGCATGGAAATATTTTTGTTCATGAAACAGAGGAAGCGCTTTCTCAAGACGGGCTTGATTCACAGCTGTCGCAGACCATACCTGAGGGTAGTATTTGCGTGAGTTGCATAGGTACTGGTGGAATCGTTTCAATTTCGACCAGTAAGTGCCAAACCAATCAGCAGATAAATAGTGTGGTCTTGCGTGATGAGTCTGATTTGGAATGGGCATTCTTTACTCTTAGAAATTTGAGAGAGACGATCCAAATGTTTGGCTCCACGGGCACAACCATGACCAATTTAAGTAAGGGCAAGTTTTCTTCACTGAAAATACTTCACCCAGCTCGAAATGTTGTGCGCGATTATCATGCGCTCGTGAAGCCGATGTTTGTTCAGATGCAAAGTATCTTGCAACTGACGAGG
Organism: Nitrosomonadales bacterium; assembly: GCA_043779595.1. Lineage (GTDB taxonomy): Bacteria > Pseudomonadota > Gammaproteobacteria > Burkholderiales > Thiobacillaceae > Thiobacillus. Next base: position 7,475 of record JAYWDZ010000078.1, on the reverse strand, counting down.
ATTTTGATTCGTTCAAGGGAATTACTTCTCCCCCGCCTCATCTCCGGCAAACTCTCCGTCGAAAACCTCGACATCCAGTTTCCGCCCGGCATGGAGGATCACCCATGAAGTTTGAAACTTTCAAAGCCGGTGCGTGGCGGCAGCGCTACCAGTACAAGAGCTTTGAACCTGTGCCGGTGAACCATGAGTGGATATGGGAAGACGCCACCATCAACACCCTGCTGGAGTCAGCCAATCGCGCGCTGGGCGAGTTGAATGCTTTTTCGCTGATCGTGCCGGACATTGATCTGTTCATCGAGATGCACGTGGTGAAGGAGGCGCAGACTTCCAGCCGCATCGAGGGCACCCAAACCGGCATTGACGAGGCGCTGATGTCGGAGGAGCAGATTCAGCCCGAGAAGCGCGACGACTGGCGCGAGGTGCGCAATTACATCGAGGCGGTGAATATGTCCATCGCCGAACTGAAACATCTACCGCTGTCGAACCGCTTGCTGAAACAGACGCACGAAATTCTGCTGAGCGGGGTGCGTGGCGAGCATAAGCAGCCGGGCGATTTTCGCACCAGCCAGAACTGGATCGGTGGCTCCAGCCTGGCGGATGCGGTATTTATTCCGCCGCACCCGAATGGCGTGCAAGATTTAATGAGCGACTTAGAGGCTTTCTGGCATAACGAAGATATCGTGGTGCCGCACTTGATCCGGGTGGCGCTCAGCCATTATCAATTCGAGACCATCCACCCGTTTCTCGATGGCAACGGACGTATTGGACGCTTGATGATTCCGCTGTACCTGGTCAGCCACGGCTTGCTGGCGAAGCCTTCGTTGTATTTATCGGATTTTTTTGAGCGTAACCGAGCAAGCTATTACGATGCATTGATGCGGGTGCGGGTGTCGAACGACCTGATTCACTGGGTGCGCTTCTTTCTGCAAGGTGTGGCGGAAACGGCCGCCAAGGGGCGCGATGTGTTCCGGCAGGTATTGCAGCTGCGTACCGAGGCGGAGCATAGCGTGTTGAGTTTGGGTAAGCGCGCAGCCAATGCGCGGGTTTTACTCAACTTGTTGTATCGCAAGCCGGTTGTTTCTGCAGCCGATATTGAAACTGCCCTGTCGGTCAGCACGCCCACCGCCAATGCGCTGATTCGGGATTTTGAGGGGCTGGGGATTCTGAAAGAAATCACCGGGCAGCAGCGGGGACGGGCTTATTCGTTTGATCGTTACCTACGCCTGTTCTTTAGTTAACGAAAACGACTTTCCCTTAACTTAACTAGCGGGTAAGTTAAACATGGCGTTTATAACGTGTAGCCCATTGAATTCTTATGCCTAACTTCATTTCCGAAGATCAGATCGAGCAGGCACTGGTGCAGAAGCTTCAGCATGTGCATGGCTTCGACGCGCTCGACTGTTACACGGAAAATGCGGAAGACTTGAACGACGGCTCGGGTCGCGCCAACAAGCGCGATGTAATTCTGCTGGGGCGGGTGCGGGAAGCTGCGATCCGCCTGAACCCGGACATTCCCCCTGCAGCCATCGAGGATGCGCTGGATAAGTTGCTCGACCGGCGGCAGGCGATGACGCTGATCGCGGCGAACCGGGAAATCTATGGCCTGCTGCGTGATGGCATCCCGGTGGAATTCGACAACGCGCAAGGCATGCGGCAGCAGGACCTGGTGCGGCTGCTGGATTTCAACGTACCTGATAACAACCGCTATCTGGCTGTTACGCAACTGTGGATCAAGGGCGAGCGTGGTTTCCGCCGCCCGGATGTGCTGCTCTACGTCAACGGCATGCCACTGGTGTTCATCGAGCTAAAAAACTCGAACGTGAAGTTGCGCAACGCTTTTGATGACAACCTGACAACTTACAAGGGGGAGATCCCGCAGCTTTTCCTGACCAATGCCTTTTGTGTGCTGTCCAACGCGATCGAGACCAGGGTGGGCAGCATCATGGCGGAGTGGGAGCATTTCTTCAACTGGCTGCGCGCGGATGACGAGAAGGAGAAGATAGACCGCAAAGCAATCCGCGAACAAGGCATCAGCTTGGAAGGCGTGATCGAAGGTTTGCTACCAAGGCAGAGACTACTGGACTACGTGGAGAATTTCATTCTCTACTACAAGGATAGTTCGAAGATCATCGCGCAGAACCACCAGTTCATCGGCGTGAACCGGGCTTATGATGCCTTCCTCAGGCGTGAAGAGCTGGCGGGCAAGTTAGGTGTGTTCTGGCACACGCAGGGCTCGGGCAAGAGTTTCTCGATGATTTTCTTCGCGCGCAAAATCTTCCGTAAACAGACCGGTAATTTCACCTTTGTGGTGGTGACAGACCGCGACGATCTGGACGGGCAGATTTATCGTAATTTTCTGCACACCCGCACGGTCAGCGAGGCCGAGGCCGCACAGCCAAAGAACAGCGAGGAGATGCGCAAATTTCTCGGGCAGAACAAGCGGCTGGTGTTCACCTTGATCCAGAAATTCCGTTGGGACAAAGGCCGCGAGTATCCCGAGCTATCCGGGCGCAACGACATCATCGTGATCGTGGACGAGGCGCACCGCACGCAATACAAGTCGCTGGCGGAGAACATGCGCAAGGGTTTGCCCAAGGCGAACTATCTGGCGTTCACCGGCACGCCGCTGCTGGGGCGCGAGCGAAAGACCAACGCGTGGTTCGGCGGTTATGTTTCGGAATACAACTTTCAGCAGTCTATGGACGACGGCGCGACGGTGCCGCTGTTTTACGAAAAACGCGTGCCGGAGGTGCTGATTCAGAACGAGGAATTAGGCGAGGAATTCTACGAAATCCTAGAGGACGAAAATCTGGATGAAGCGCAGCAAGCCAAGCTGGAGAAGCGCTTTTCCAAAGAAGTTGAGGTCATCAAGCGCGACGACAGACTGGAAAAAATCGCGCGGGACATCGTCTATCACTTTCCCCGGCGTGGTTATCTGGGTAAGGGACTGGTGGTGTCCGTGGATAAATTCACCGCCGTGAAGATGTACGACAAGGTGCAGTGGCTGTGGAAGGAAGAGATCAAGGATTTGCTGGGGCGCATCAGCAAGTCGGACAACGACATCGAGAAGCGGCGGCTGAAAAAAATCGTCGAGCACATGCGCGCGGTGGAAATGGCGGTGGTGGTCAGCGAAGACGCGGATGAAGAGAAGAAGTTTGCGGAACAAAAGCTGGAGATCAGGCCACACCGCGCGCGCATGAACAAGCTGGATGTGCACGGCCACGACATCGAATTCAACTTCAAGGATGAGAATGATCCTCTGCAACTGGTGTTCGTGTGCGCTATGTGGCTAACGGGCTTTGATGCGCCCACGCTTTCGACACTGTATTTGGACAAGCCGATGAAGGGCCATACCCTGATGCAGACCATCGCGCGCGCCAACCGCGTCACATCGTGGAAGATTAACGGGGTAGAGAAGTGCAACGGCGAGATCGTGGATTACTACAACGTGTTCCGCAACATGAAGCTGGCACTGAAAGATTATGCGCAAGGGCAGGATGAGGAGATTGATCCGCCGGTCAAGGAGAAGGCAGAGCTGTTCCGTTTGCTGGACGATGCGATTGAACAGGGCTTAGAGTTCTGCCACGAGAAAGAGGTTGCGCTACGTGAGGTGCTGGGCGGCGACGATGTATTCGAAAAACTTGGCCGCTTTAATATCTTTGCCAATGCCCTGCTGGCGAACGACGAATGGCGCAAGGGTTTCAACGTGTACGAAAACACCATCTCGTCGCTGTATGAGGCGTGCAAGCCGGAAGTACTTGGGCGCAGCAAGGGGCGCGAGGTGGCGGCATTCCAATATCTGCGTGGTGTGATCGACAGCCTGATCGAGCAAAATGACATCGACGCGATCAGCCTGAAGATTGCCGAGCTGCTGGATGAAAGCGTGGTGGTGAATGACGCTGAGGCGTTCAAAGCGCGGCAATACACCGCTGAATACCGCATTATCCAGAAAGGCAAGAATTGGGACCTGAGCAAGATAAACTTCGACAAGCTGCGCGAGGAGTTCAAGCAGGCCACCTACAAGAACATTGAAATCGCCGACCTGCGCGCTTTCCTGCAACACAAATTGGAAATCATGTTGCAAGAGAATGCTACGCGCACCGACTTTGCGCAACGCTTGCAGGAGATTATTGATGCGTACAATTCTGGCGGCTCATCTACAGAAAATGCTTATGAAGATCTGATGAAGTTCACCGAGGATTTGCGCGCGGAAGATGAGCGACATATCCGTGAAGGTTTGTCGGAAGACGAACTGGAGATTTTCGACTTGCTTAAAAAAGACAAGATGACACAGGAGGAAGCGCAGAAGGTAAGGCTCGCTGCTAAATCATTGCTACATCGTTTGCTGGATGAACACCCCAAGGTGCTGGTGCAGGATTGGTACAAGGATACACAGACCAAGAAGCTGGTGCGCTCTGCCGTGGAGAAGGTGTTGGATAGCAACTTGCCAGAAAGCTATGACCGCGTGTTATTCCGCGAGAAATGCGACAACGTGTTTTACCTGATACTCGACTATGCGAGCCATGGTAGGAAATGGGCTACATGAAGCATTTCGCATTCGCGAATTGCAAAAATGTTAAATATGCCGGTTTTAACCGGCATATTTATTGACAAAAGCAGGTTATAGCAAGCATAATTTCGCAATCAAAGCAGGTCATAGCCTGCCAAGGAGCGAAGGATGGCTGACAATAAAAGCAATTTGACACGCATGCAGCTTACCGATGCGCTGCGTGCATTTCCGTCGCCGGATGGCGCGACTCCGCCACGTGCGGGCTGGGTGCGGGCGATAAGGGAAGCGCTTGGCATGACCCAAGCGCAGCTCGGCGACCGCGTGCACATCAGCCGCCAGTCGGTGCAGGATTTGGAAAAGGCCGAGGCGGAGCGCCGCATCACGCTGGATAGCCTGGACCGGCTGGCACGGGCGATGGGTTGCCGTGTCGTGTATGCGCTGGTGCCGGAAAACGGTTCGCTGGACGACCTGCGCACACGGCGCGCCGATGCGTTGGCGGAAGCTTTGCTAAAGCCGACGGATCATTCCATGAAACTGGAAGCGCAAGGGGTGAACGCCATTGAGCGCGAGCGGCAGCACAAGTTGCTGGCCGAAGCTCTGCTACGTGACAGCCCGCGCAAATTATGGCGATAAACTTCGACTATGCGCCCGGCGCAACGCCGCTCGATCCCGACGAGGCTGCCGGGCTGATTCCATCTCACATTGCCAACCATGCGCAGTTGAATGAATGGGAGATGGTAAACATTCTGGAAGGCGAACACTGGGCGTTCTCGCGCAAGCACAAGAACATGCTGGATAGTGACTTTGTCCGTCGTCTGCACAAGCGCATGTTCGGCGATACCTGGCGCTGGGCTGGAGCTTTCCGTACGACAGAGAAAAACATCGGCATCGATCCAATTCACATACCACTTGCGCTGCACAATCTCTGCGAGGATGTGAGAGTCCAGATCGAATACAAGAGCTACCCGTTGGATGAAATTGCGGTGCGGTTCAGCCACAGGTTGGTGGCAATTCATCCATTTGCCAATGGCAACGGTCGCCTTTCACGAACCATTGCGGACTTGCTGCTGGTTCAGCATGGCGCGGCGCGTTTCACCTGGGGTGCAGGTGCCAATCTGGTCGCCGAGGGGGATGTACGGCAGCGCTACCTGGATGCTTTGCGTGCAGCTGATGAGCGGGACTATGGTCGGCTGCTGGCATTTGTGCGTTCGTAAGTGAAGGTTTAAAACTCTAATTCCTCCGCAATAACTCCGCGCAAACCACCCAGTTTCGCCCACGGTTCTTGGCAATGTAGAGCGTGGTGTCGGCACGTATCAGCGGGCGGCAGGAGATAGAGGCATCTTACTTGCAATCTTTCGTGGCGCTTTCCTCCCATCCGCATGAAAGGAAAGCAACCTATACAACCTGAGTTGTTACAGAGCCCAAGGGTTGAACACTTGCGGGTACAGCGCGAAGTCCTGCACGTTGCGGGTGACCACGGTGAGTCCGTGGCATTGTGCGGTCGCCATCAGCAGCGAGTCCATCACCGGTAGCGGCTGGCCAGCCAGTTCGGTGGCCGCGGCGATTTGCGCCCAGACATGGAGTGCTGCCGCGTCGAGCGGGAGGATGCGCCCGGCGAAGCGCTGCTCCACCTTGCCCAGCCAGGCAGTGAGCTTTTGGCTGCGGCGCGGGTCGGTGGCGCGCAGCTTCAGAATGCCCTTTCCAATTTCCCTATCGTAATCACGCTGAGGTAGAGGCTGGCTTCGTCCTGCTCGTCCAGCCAGGCGATCACTTGCGACGCGGGGGATTTTTTGGCGTATTCGGAAAGTGCGCAGGTATCCAGCAGCCAGCTCATAGTTCGACGGTGCGCCCGGTGTCGCGGCTGCGGGAAATATCCAGGTCTTCCGCTGCCAATTCCGGGTGCAGCAGCGCGCTGGAGAGTTTGCCCCGGCGGCGCGTGAGGCGAGCGTATTCTTCGGCTGAAACCACCACCGCAGTCGGCTTGCCGTGCACGGTGACCACCTGGGCATCCCCACCCGCAGCCCGTTTAATGAGCTGGCTAAAGTTGCCCTTTGCTTCTTGCAGTTGCCATTCGCTGTGCATGGTAGTCTCCATTGATTCTGTCCAGTCTGGCCAGAATTTAGCACATGGATTGCGGGTTGGCTATTCCTGGCTTCATTTCGATAATCAGATCGAGCAGGTACTCGATGTTGTAGAAGTCCCGCGTGCCCGATTTGCCAGTGTGCGATGGAGCAACGTATTGCCAAGCATGGCGCAAATTCCGGCAATGCGTTTTGGGGTTGTTCTCAATACCCGGCCTGCAAGGGCACGCGGCCAGCCTAAAGTCACTAAATCTGCCATGCAGTGAAGCTCAGGATACGCACCCCAACATCACCACCATCGAGTCTCTTCACCAGGCCATTCCAAAAGCAGTATGTCGTTGCATAATCGCCTCGCCATCCAACAAGCCATCCTTCGCCGAGATCGAAGCCGAGCAGGCATTGGTCGCCACCAACCGCGAATTGATCGCCTCTTCGAGCAAAAAATCCAGCCACCTCACCCCTACCCGTCGATGCTGCATTGAAGACACGACGAAGATGCTGAACCTGTCGCGCCAGCGGTTGCTGGGGCTGGCACCCTCACACGGCACCGTCTGCCATTGCGCTGACCGTTCACCTACAATCTGGTTAACCAGTTGAAAAGAGCGTTCACCATGCATACCGTAGGCGCATTTGAGGCCAAAGCTAAAATCGCTGAACTGCTCGATAAAGTCGCGGCAGCGCGAGACTGTGCTTATTACCAGGCGCGGTGAGGCCGCCGCGCTGTTGATACCGCCCACAACAATTCATCAGGACAGGGCCAAGGCGCTCAGTGAGATCAAGCGTTCCGCAAGTCATGCAAAACCGGAAAAGTGAATATCGAGGCGCTTATCAACGAGGATCGGCCTTGAGTTTTGTAGTGGATTGCTCGGTGGCGGCTCGCTGGC
>JAYWDZ010000077.1:0-2212 GCA_043779595.1 Nitrosomonadales bacterium | reverse complement strand
CTGAAAACGAGAGAACCCCGGTCTAGGGAGCAGAGGAACAGCCAGCCGACTTAAGGGGCATTTCGTCATTCTCAAAACTCATATTCATGCGAAAAACCTCAAAAATCGTTTCGAGAATGCGTTTTGAGAGCCGAAAACACCCGCTTCACTGTGGCCATGGCCATAAATATTGAGAACCTCAAAAACGGTCGTTTTTGAGAGTGGCCTGGCAAAGCCTTTGCTGTAGCGGCTTTCAAGCCTGCGCGTAAGGCTTAAGTCGGTTCACCGTTCCGTTACTCCCCAAACCCCGATAAGCGCAATCACGCCCTGCAACGCGGAGCCCGTCGGATAGAGTCCCCTTGGCAGGCGCGCAAAAGCGGTGGATGTCGCTGAATCGGCCAGGTGGAACGCCAGTTCCTCGTAGGTCCACTGCTGGTGTTGTTTGAGTAGTCCGCAACGCAATATCGCTTCGATGCTCATGCCGCTACGCCCAGTCTCCTTGAGCCCTTTTCGCTGGATATCTTCTTCTGCCCAGTCCAATACCTCGACATGGCGATCCAGCCACGCGGATATGGCCTTCAATTCCTGTCCGATTGCGTGTTCCGCAAATGTCTCGTATATACTCATCTGGCGGGTACGTTTCGCTCGCATTTTGGATCCCCTAACTGTTGTATGTTTTGTTTGTAATCAATGGCTTGATTGCAATCATACACATTTCCGTTAGTCTTTTCCACTCAAATAATCAGCTTTTTGCAAATAAAATCAAAATGTTATGTTTATGGATGGGAACTAACTAAGGGCGGCATAGTGATATATTTTTTGGAGTGAATGCATCGTTGCTAGACCTGCCCCTAGATTCTTGCTAGATTCTTGGTTCGTGTTACCACGACGCCGCTTCCTCATGCTACCGGGGTGTACGGACAACTCTCCGGACGAGACTTTGAACCCGCTGGATTTACTGCTGTTACTGCGAACGGTCAGCGTGAATTGCTTTGCGACAACAATTCACGCTGGCCCCTTAAATGCCTACGAAAAGCCTTTCTTCCGTTTGTAGTGCTTCTTGGCATTCATTACTTCTTGCTTTTCAGATATTTCAAAGGACTTTCAACGTTATAAAAATCTGATTCCTTTGCAAACTGCGTCAGAAGTTTAAGGTGTCCAAAGCCGTAGATGACGAGGACTCGGTCATTCGGTGAATCGGTGAGTCTGATGATGTTGTCGAGAATTGTCAGATTTCTTCGATACCACCATGCAACATAATTTGCTCCGATATACTCTTTACCGCGTCCGATTCTCATTAAGTCAAAATAAATTTGATGGCTTTTCTCTATTTGAGCGGGATTATTAACAGAGATAAGTTGGTTGGTAATGGATAAGGGCAGGAGTTTTTCGTATTCCGCATCTGTTTCTCGCTTTAGCTTTTGATTAACTTTTTTTAGAAAACCGTCCAACTCAGCATCTTGAGAAGCATATTTTATATAATTGATCGCAGGATCGTCCCAGAAGTCACTCCAATCAACGCAGTAAACTTTTTTATGACCTGACTCTTTCGCTAGACGAAAACCGATTTGATTGGTTTCGTTTTTTGTCAGTTGATAGTTTCCCGACAAGTATTTACTGTAAATTTCCTGAGTTTTGGCATCGTCTTCGAGGTCGCACTCAATTACGATTTTAGTCGGTTGGAATTTTTTCAGCTTTTCGACAAGTTCAACTATCTGCTTTTGTCGTTCGGGAGCGGTAATGTCGGCAACTTTAGGATTTACTACATTGTTTCCGGGAGTTCCCATATGATAGGTTCCCAAAACAACAAGCGTTGGTTTCGTCTTGGCATTTCCGTCAACAATGCCGATTTGAGCATTGGCGGAAAGCGTCGAGAGAAAAAGGAAACAGAAAACGAACAGAAGAAATTTTTCGCGCAGTTTCACAAAGCATTCCTCCAAATAAACGAACAGTATTGGGTCGCGTCTCAATACTGTTCATTTAGTCCCCGTTCGCCCTAAGCTTGTCGAAGGATCCGTCCATCAGACCATTCGACAAGCTCAGGGCGAACGGGGTATTTTTGGTAAACGAACAGTATTGGGTCACGTCTTATCTTTTACCCACCCGACCGTATTTTGATTGCCGACAAGTTCCGTCACGCCGCACGCCTATCCGGCAATTTCATGTCCACCACAATCTCGTTGTAGGGTGCGAAAACTTGACCGTGTTCGTCTTTTTCGATTGCCGTCCATTC
>JAYWDZ010000076.1:0-5564 GCA_043779595.1 Nitrosomonadales bacterium | reverse complement strand
TTGCGGATGCCGTACCACGCCACTGTTTGATTGGGCATTGCCGCCAGATCGTCGATGCTGACGTCGGAGGGTTCGGATTTCATTAACCAGTAGCGCATGGTAGGCAGGGATCAGGAGCGTCTGAGGAAGCGCTGAATAAATCATGATTTGTCATTGCGAGCAAGGAGAACAGTACAAAGCTCACGGAGGATAAATAAAAGCTCACGGAGGATAAATGAATGGCCTATGGGATCGACACGACTCGATGCTTGCTCACGGTGACGCACGGCAAGCCAGACGACTACTTTAAGAAACTGCCTTGTATAGAGTGTTTTAATCATGCTCCTGTCGGCTCATAAAAACGCCTGATGCAATGTAGCGACGCGTCATATTGACTCTATAACCTTCTCTACATCCAGCCCTTGGGAGAAGGCTCGTGAACCGCCATCGTATTGCCTATTCACTATTGTTCGCCCTGGCCATCGCTTCGTCGGTCCAGGCAGGCGTGTATGCAACCCCGGCGCAACGCGCGGCCGAATGGCTGGAAACACAGCAGAATGCGAGCGACGGTAGTTGGCGCGATGTCTCCGAAGCCCGTACCTATTTGCAAACTGCTGAAGCGGTGCTGGCGTTGCACCAGGTCAACCGCCGACGCGCCCCGTACTATGCAGGGCAGACCTGGATCGAGAACCACGATCCGCAGAATCTCGATGCGCGGGCGCGCCGCCTGCTGGTGCTGCGCGCCACGCAGTCCAGCGCGCAGCCGGATATTGACGCACTATTAGCCGCAGTATCGAGTCCTGCCGTTGGTCAGACCGGCTGGGGCCTGGCCCAACGCTATCTTGCGTCGCCCCTGGATACCGCGCTGGCGCTTGATGCCTTGCGCACGGCAGGGGCCACTTTCAATAGCGTCCAAGCCATTGCCTATCTCAAAGCCACCCAACTCACCCCGGCGGGCGATCAAGGCTGGGCCACCGCTGCGGGTAGCACCACCGACGCCTACACCACTGCCCGTGTCGTCCAGGCGCTGGCCGCGTACAAAGCCTCCGACTCGACTTTGACCACGCCGCTGGCCAATGCGGTCGCGACGCTCAAGACCAAGGTCTCCACATCCTCCGCGCCGCATGTGCGCGCCGCGACCGCGCTGGCTTATCTGCGCCTGGACCCGGCCTCGGCCGACGCTAAAACGCTGCTTGATTCGCTGACCGCGATCCAGCGCACCACCGATGGCGGTTTCGACGCCGGGGTGTTTGCCACCGGCCTGATCGTGCAGGCGTTTGCAGCGGGCGAAGGTGTGGACGCTGTCGTTAGTCGCACGCGCGTCGATGTCACCGACGCGGCGTTGCGCCAAGCCATCAACGCAGCACTCGGCCGGGGGGCGCTGGATCAATTGAACCGTGGCGAACTGGGTCAACTCATCACGCTGGATATTTCGAACCGTGGCGTCACCAGTCTCAACGGGTTGCAATACGCCATTAATCTCACCTCGCTCAACGCCTCAAACAACCTCATTTCAGATACCTCGCCCATTTCCGGGCTGACCCAGCTGGCGTCGATCAATCTGGCTGGTAATCCTGCGGCGCCCACAAATGGCGACACCCCGCTTCCTGCCTGGGCAGTGGTGGCGTTGGCCGCCGGGTTGTTGGCCGCGATACGGCGAGCGGGGCGGCGCAAGGATTTGCAGGTCTTATAAAGGAAATATCAAATGCATATCAAATTCCTTTTTCTCATAGCACCTGCCGCGATGGCGGCGGCGCTGGTGTTCATGACACCTGCAGCGTTGGCCGCCACGCCAGCACTGGCCAATACAGCTGCAGATGATGCCGCCGCACCGGCACGCGGACTCGCACCCGCCCAAATCGCCGCCATCCGCGCCATAGGCCGCAATGTGCTGGCCGCCAAGAAAAGCGCCGTCGAAGATCCGGCCGACGCCGCACAGTTGAGCAAACTGCGCATCGCCGTGGAGTCGCTTCTCGCCGCCGAGCTCGACCCAGAGAATCACGCCCCTCTCACTGTACAAGGCGCAGAAAGCGCAAGTCAGGGCCAGGCGCAGGCAGCCGCAGCCGTACGGCGCGACACTGCCCGCACCGATGCCCGCGCGCTCGCCGGGCAAATGCGCCAGCGCGGCGAACTGATGGCCTCCCACGCGCAATCGGGGGATGAAACCGAGACCAAGTCGGCAGGCATGCCGGTAGGTAGCCAGCGCGCGCAACTGTTCGAACGCATGGCGCAAAAACTGGATACCGCCGTTGCCGCGAACAATCCGGATCGACTCGCCCAGTTGCACGCGTTGCGCGATCAGCTTCAGACGGGTCCGGGCAGGTTAGTCGAGGCACCGCTGACCCATGACACCCCCACGTTGCAGGCCATGCCCTCCACCAGCGCAACCGTGATTCGTCCCGTGTCCGCCGCGGAGGCGAAGTTCCGGGCAGTACCGACGGTGCCGGATAAGCCCAGCACCGTCATTAGGCCCCGCACACCCAAAGCCCAAACAAAATGACCGGGAGCGTAGTCATGTTCTTCAATTGCAATCAGGTGCGGCAGACGCGTCCTTTGATCCGAATAAAGTTCGCCGGTACCGTCCGCAGACTGGGCCGTGTGCTGACTACCTTGGCCTTGCTGGCATGGGTACCGACATCCTTCGCGCTGACCACCGGAGAAACGCCGGAAGTCGTCTATTCGGTGGCCGACGCCCAAGCGCTGCGCGATAAGGCCGCAGCACTCGGCACGGCGGTCGGCATGTATGAATATCTGCACAACACCCTCGAATACTCGGTCTATCATGGTTCGCGTTCAGGCTCGATCAACACCTACCTTGGCCAGCGCGGCGGCGACGTGGACATCGCGACCACATTGATTGCCATGCTGCGTTCGCAGAACCTCCCGGCGCGCTATGCCGTCGGCACAGTGCGTCTGTCTGCCGCGCAACTCACCAACTGGCTCGGTGTTGGCAGCCTGGATGTGGCCGTGCAAATACTCAAAGACCAGGGCATACAGGGCGTCGCGCTTGCCTCCGACCGCAGCACGGTGGACTTTGAGCACGCCTGGGCCGAAACCTTCGTGCCGTTCGACCAGTATCGGGGCATCAACACCGTCACCCCGGCGGTGGATTGTGCGCAAACCGCCAGTGCCGCGCGCTGCACCTGGGTGGCGCTGGATGCGAGCTTCAAGCAGAAGACGTACAACGGCCTCAACCTCGACCCCTACAATGCGGTGAGCTTCGACTACACCGGTTACTACAACGCGATCAAAGACGCCGCCACGGACCCTCTCAAGCGCCGCGACAAGAACCCGCTCGCGATCCTGGAGGACCAGATTGGAACCTGGCTGCGAACGAGCTATCCAGGCAAGACGCTGGAGGATGTAGAAGACGCGGGCAAAATTGTTGAAATCCGCGAAGGGCTGCTGCCGGCATCTTTGCCTTATCAGGTGATCGGCACGATTCGCCGTTACGACACGGTCGCGGACCATGACGCCGTGGTACCGGGCACCGAGCCCAAGAAATGGGGCAAGACGGTGCGTGTCGGATTCAGACTCGTCTCGGGCGGCTTGACTATTCAGGCTGGCGGCACGCCGGTCCTACTGGCCGAGGTCAACACCAAGCGCCTGACCATGACCACCGAATTCGTGGGAACTGGCAACGTACCGAATATGGTGGTGCGGCTGGGCGGCACGGAAATCTCCCGTCCGATCTCCGGCGGCGGCACCATCGGGGGCTACACGCCTGCCGTCGGCAACCCCTTCGCCATCCTGGTATCCATGGACGGCAGACCGGGTGCGACTGGCAGTGAGGCCGACCTCACGATCAGCGCCGAGTATTCGGCGATTATCGGCGGCTACTACCTGGTCGCCACCGGCGGCGAATCCTCCAACTGGTCGCAGGTGCATCGCGCAGCCGATCAATTGCTCGCGTCCAACAACCAGTACAAAATTGTCTTCAATCCCACCGAAGTAGGGTGTTTGCCCGACGGCACTAGCTGCACGCCTTATGTGGACGCCACCGGCAACGGTTGGGATACGGGCGACAAGAAGCTGCTGGAGGACAAGCCCGCGCTCGATGCCTTGACCGGCGGGTTGTTATACGTAAGTGCCACGCAGTACTACGCCAAGTTTCGCGAGCAGATCGAACGCGGCGACCGGCTGATGAAGGCCAGAACGCCGGTGATCGGCTTCCTCGGCGTGGTCAGTTCCGTCTACCAGGCCGAGTATATCGCCGGCACCGCCTTCTCGATCCTGCCTGGCGGTCTCTTGATCGACATGAAAGGCATTCAGGTCGGCGGCGTCTATCGCGCTGACGAAGCGGGCGCCAATTACTCCAGCCGCCAATTCGAGTTCGCGGCGCATATCGGGTCTTCTCTGGAACACGAAATTTGGCAGGAACTGACCGGTTATGACGCAGTATCCACCGTGCGCGGCATCCAGATGGCGCTAGCCAACGGCGCAATTCTATTGAATCCCAAGAAAAACAGCACCGTGGACACCTTGCCCGGCCTCTACAGTGCGTTCGGTTTTAGTTCGACCGTGCCCGCCGGGTTTACCTACAACCCACTCACGGTATATACCACCGCGCCGACTACCTGGACGCACGCGATCAGCGGCAGCCAATTCGACACGCTCCTGGCCACCGTCACCACCAGCACCGGCGCAAACCAGCTGCCGACAGCCACCTACACGTATTCCACCACGAACGGCCTGTATGCCTGGTCGGACTGCGTCAACTACTATCAAGGGCAGTTGCAGGCGTTCTACAACGCTAATGGCAACGCTTCCCTCAGCCCCATCAGCATGTGCAACCGTTCTTTCTCGGGGCCGGTGTTGACGGTGATCGCAGACTTCAAGAGCTATTGGCTGTACACGATTATTCCGTCCTATATTGGCCAGTCTTACTTCAACTACTTCGACCGCAACCAGGGGTTTTTGACAACCGGACGAGTCTATCGCGTTAACCCGGCGGCCATCGATGCGCAGGACGCCTTGACCCTCACCGGCATCCGTAACGCGCTCTACCTGCGCGACGTTACCCAGACCTGGTTCGAATACCTGATCCCCTCCAAACTGACGATTGGCTCGACTTATCGCTTCTCGGTCAGCATCAGCAAGGGGTATCAAACTGCGGGGGACAAACTCACCAGCATGGGCATGAGCATCTCCAACCGAAGCCTTGTTGCGGGCGGCGGCTATGTCGGGCTGGACAGCCCGGCGCCGACCGCGGACAAGACTGCCGCTGACAAAATCATGGCAGCCAAAATCATCGCAGCCAAGAACGCCGCCCAAGGGAACTGACATCATGCGCTCCATATTCGATATCTACCGCCGCCCGCTGGCCGCGTTCACGCTCGCCGTCTTCACCCTCACCAACGTCGCCCCCGCGCTCGCCGGCGGCTACGTCGACGGCAGCGCCGTGCTGAATCCCGCCAAGGCCATCAACACCGGCGGTATCTCCGTCACCCCCACCTTCAACAACGACCAGTTCAATGACAAGGTATTGGTCGGCACCGTCAACAACGACGCGATCCGCACCCCGTCCACCACCGACCCGGTGTCCACCGTCTCCGGCAACAACTACCACGACGAAACCGATCTGG
>JAYWDZ010000075.1:0-2215 GCA_043779595.1 Nitrosomonadales bacterium | reverse complement strand
CCGAATTCCCGAAGTTTACCAACGACTTGCCGCGTTAGCGGCTTAGTCGATGGTTATGCAAAGCCTGAATCTGCCGGGCGGGCGGCGAAGAACTCGGCTCGCTTTTGTTGATGACTTAACGAGAGCGAGCCTCAAGCACCTTCGCCGCTGATCCGCCCGGCAGACCCAGACTTCGGCGGGGCTGAAAGGGGAAGTCAATCGCAGCACCGACGCAATGATTTGCGATTGCAATGTCGTATCTAATAGTGACCTTACGTAATTGATCTAATAGAGTAGTTTTGCGCAGTCCCATGTACCATTGAGAGTTAGAGATCATTGCCATTCCTGAGATCGCACAACTCTTCTGCGAACCGCGTAAATTTATCGGGTGTCGAGAATGCGCTCTGTGGAATAACGATTGCAAAGTTGGGAGAAGTGAACAGGAATATATGCCGTCCATGCTGTTCGATCTTTTCCACTGAAGTCCAGGGTAGTTCGCTCTTTCCAAGCAAACTTACTATCCTCAAACCGTTTGAGTCAACGTCTAATACAAACGGCTCCGTAAGCTTACTGCCTGTCTTGTAGAGTGTTGCTGCAATGGCGCGCTTATTAGCTATCGCTGCCAGTACGCCTAGACCGCACGCCGATAGCAGGAGAGCCCCGAGGATCCGAACGGCACGGGTGGCTGATGGGTCAAATCGCGACTCATAGGTAAAAAGGCCAACGAAACCTAGAGCTAGAAGTAAGCTTATGGCTACATTCATAGCGCGAAGAGGCCAATAAATAGGATTTTGACGCCGCAAATTCTGTGAGACATATCGTTCGGTCTCCTCGCGGTCCATTCTAGAAAGCTGGATTGTCACTGACGCCATATGTGATAAGCCTGCTTCTAATTAACCAAACTGGCGGTGTATGGTTTTATCGGTATGTATAGAATGCTGGCCCGGAGTTTATGTGTTGATTTCATACATCCCACCTTCCCCAAAAACTCGGTAGCACAAGTATACCCACCAATATTCCTACATACTGCTTTTGATCTCCCTTCCAGCCCCGCCGAAGTCTGGGTCTGCCGGGCGGATCAGCGGCGAAGGTGTCTGAGGCTCGCTCTCGTTAATTATCAACAAAAGCGAGCCGAGTTCTTCGCCGCCCGCCCGGCGGATTCGGACTTCGGAGGTTTCGGGGATGGCAGGGTGGCCTTCTTTTTGGTTACTTTTTCTTGGCCACATGTATAGACCGGAGACATAGGTAACAGGCGTGCGAGGACA
This sequence comes from Nitrosomonadales bacterium, assembly GCA_043779595.1. GTDB lineage: Bacteria > Pseudomonadota > Gammaproteobacteria > Burkholderiales > Thiobacillaceae > Thiobacillus. The sequence continues at coordinate 971 of JAYWDZ010000075.1, read as the reverse complement.
TGGGTAACACTTTCAAGTATTCCCGGCTGTCTGATTCATGTCCAGTTGCATGAATCGCTGATGACAGAAGTACACCTCGAAACACCCGTCCTGTCGTGAATCGGGTCGGATACCCACCGGCAACTGATGCAAGGCATTGGATAGTCTGAATTGTCGTCCCATGAATTTCACGAAGCCATTCCAGCCCACAGTCAGCACTGTATCGGTAGCGGGGTATTCGATGGATGGCAATATTTCCCGATAGTCAATCTGACTGGGTTGGTAGCGCTGTGCAGGCGTCGCCAGCTTGAGCGCTTCATGCGGGCGTTCATGGTTGTAGATGGTTCGCCAGTCATCGAAGGCGGATTGTGCTCTCGCCAGATCGGCGAAACTGCGCCCGGCCAGTACCTCGGCCTCTAGTGAGCGATGGAAGCGCTCCAATTTGCCGTTAGTCTGCGGGTGGTACAGCGCGCTATGACTGATCCGGATGCCCTGTCGAATCAGCCACACGCTCAGGCGGCTCAATCCACGTTCCGCCAGACTGGGGCTGCCCCAAGGCGCGCCATTATCCGCGTTGATCCGTACGGGCAGGCCGTAACGCCGGAACACGTCAGTCAGTACGGGCTGGACTGAACCCGTATCCGTGCGTGCGCAAGCTTGGAGCACGAGGTTGAAGCGGGAATGATCGTCGATCAGCGTCAGGGCGTGGCACTTTCCGGCAGGCGTTGTGAAATGGCCTTTGAAGTCGATTTGCCACAGCGTGTTGGGTGCTGCGTGTTCGAACCGCAGCCAGGGCTTGGCGGCTTCGCTCGCCGCAGACTGAATCAGACCATGACGATGCAGAATGGCTGTAACGGTGCTGGGCGCGACCATGATGCTATCCCTATCGAGCAGGCGGCGGGCGATTTTGCGACCACCCCAGGCCGGATGGGCTTGCCGCAGCGCGACCACGGCGGCTTCGATCTCGGGGGCGCTACGTGCGGGTTGCGCAT
>JAYWDZ010000074.1:0-14069 GCA_043779595.1 Nitrosomonadales bacterium | reverse complement strand
CTTCACGCAGGAATAACATTCCCAGCACTGCTCGGGTTCCTGGTTGTACGCTTTCATGGCGTGGCCGGTTTGTGAACCGTCTTTGTCCAGCATCATCAAATCGTGCGGGCAGATGTACATGCAAGCGGTCTTATCCTGACCTTTGCATCCGTCGCACTTATCGGTACGAACATAGGTTGGCATTTAAATCTCCTAAAAGTTAGCTAACTCCGCGACCGTCGCGGTCCGTTTTGGATGCCTGAACCTGAACCTTGGCCGGGGCGACTCGCGAAATCCGCTTCCGGTCGGGCTCAGGCTCCGAAAAGTTTATTTGGCCGAGTGGCCTTTCATCTCAATCTTCACATTCTGTTCTTCGCTGAGGCCGGCATAATACGCCTGCAACACCTTGGCAACTTCGGGTCGGCTGAATTCCACCGGCAACGCTTCGCCTTCGGACAACATCTTGCGTACCTTGGTACCCGACAGCAGCACGCGGTCGGCGGGGGTATGCGGGCAGGTGCGCTGCGAGGCCATGCCGCCGCACTTGTTGCACCAGAAGGTCCAATCGATGTTCATGTTCACGGTTTCGAGCGAGCCCTTAGGGATCTCGTCAAAAATCTTCTGCGCGTCGAACGGGCCATAATAGTCGCCGACACCGGCGTGGTCGCGGCCGACAATCAGATGCGAACAGCCATAGTTTTGGCGGAACAACGCATGGAGTAGCGCTTCGCGCGGGCCGGCATAGCGCATATCCAGCGGATAACCCGCCTGGATTACGGTATTGGGCGCAAAGTAGTTTTCGACCAGCGTGCTGATCGCTTCAGAGCGCACTTCGGCAGGGATGTCGCCAGGTTTCAACGCGCCGAGCAGCGAGTGAACCAGCACGCCGTCCATCGTCTCAATGGCGATTTTGGCGAGATACTCGTGCGAACGGTGCATGGGATTGCGCGTCTGGAATGCGGCAATCCGGCTCCAGCCCATTTTTTCGAACGCGGCGCGAGTTTCAAGCGGCGTCATGAACTGATCGCCGTATTCTTCCTTGAAATTGCCCGTGGACAGAACCTTGACCGGACCAGCCAGATTGATCGGACCTTGCTCCATCACCATCTTCACGCCCGGGTGCTCCATGTCGGTGGTCTTGTAGACCTGCATGCACTCGTGCGCTTTGTCGATGCCGTATTTCTCGGTGACTTTCATCGTGCCGATAATCGCGTCGGATTCGGAGTCGATCAATGCGATTTCTCCGCCGACCTTGATACCTTGGCCGGTGACTTCGTCGGCTGATAAGGTGACAGGGATCGGCCAGAACAAGCCGCTTGCCATTTTGTAGCCATCGCACACGCCTTGCCAATCGGCACGGGTCATAAAGCCATCTAAAGGCGTAAAGCCGCCAATACCCATCATGATGAGGTCGCCTGTCTCGCGCGAACTCATTTTGACTTTAGGCAGCGCCGCAGCGCGGGCTTTCTCGGTTGCGAGCGCATCACCTGTCAGCAATAGCGGTTTGATTTCACCGCCACCGTGGGGGCGAACTAATTTAGACATATTGGCTCCGATCACTTAAATTTTGGGATTTTTTTAATCGGAGCAGCATAGCACTGGGCTTGGCACCTGAATAATGCTTTCTACTTATTTCAAGATAAGGGACTTTGATGTTGTTAAAGCGGGGTTAAGCATCAAAAAACACCGGCATATCCGATTGTTCGGTCTCGATCACGTCTACCCAGGCCGGTTTGCTGGCACCCCCTGCAGCGGCCAGCTTTTTAGTCTCTTCAAACAGCATTTTCCAGCGGTTGTACAAACAGTCGCTTACCTTGCGCATGCTGGAATCAAAATACGAGTTATGCAGATCGCCTATCGTGCGAGTAAAGGACTCCATTTGCTCCAATAAATTATTGGGGTAGCCACGACGATTGGGGTCAACATATTTCACCATTTCGCGTTTTACTGCACGTAAAAAAACCTTTTGCCCCTCAGTGAGTTCGACGTCAACGCGTGGCGCGCCACCATAATTCATGACTTCATAGATGTAGTCATTCAGGCGATTGCCGAAATCGAAATTCGCATAGTCCACGTTCTTCATGTACGTCTCCTCAGGCTAAGGGCGAGCAGCCAATTGCAATCGCTGTTTGCAAACCCTGATTATATTACTGCACCAAACCTTGAATCCAGCGGGAATACATTTTGTCTGCAATTCCATGCAGTTGCTGAGTTTGAGTATGCAGGTCAGTTTGCATGACCGCCGCGGTTTGCACGGCGGGGCTTAAACTGGCCGTAATTTCTTCCTCCCCGCTTTGGCACCAGGTTTGAACCATCTCAGGCGTCATTTCAATATGACACTGCAGGCCCAAATGGCGGTTATTTAAAATAAACGCTTGATTGGCACAATAAGCGCTTTCGAGTATTCGCACCCCCAGCGGCGGGATCGAAAAGGTTTCGCCATGCCAATGAAAAACGTTGATTGGCTTGTCGCTATTGCTTATCCAGCCTTCAGCGGCATTTGCATCGGTAATACGTACCTGGCCCCAGCCTATTTCCTTCACCGGGTTTTGGGTGACTACGCCGCCCATCGCCTTAGATAATAATTGTCCGCCCAGGCAATGACCGATGACTGGAATATCTTCACTTACCGCTTGCCGAATTAATGCCAGTTCCTTCGGAATCCACGGTAAATCATTGTTTACACTCATCGGGCCACCCATCAAGCACAGACCAGAATAACCGTTAAGGATATTGGGGAGCACATCCCCCGTATCGATACGTATAAGTTGCCAGGGAATGGAATGGCGATCAAGAAACTCAGAAAAATAGCCCGCGCCCTCGGTGGCCGTGTGCCGAATAATCAAGACAGGATTCATCATGAACCTCAAACAAAGTTTGATCTATTTTATGCTCTTCAGCGCTGTGCTGGGCAGCAGTATGCTGGCTCATGCCACCAGCTTATCTGTAATGGGCTTATTCAAGGACAAAGCCATTGTCAGCATTGACGGTGGCAAAGCCCGCACGATGTCTGCGGGTCAAGTGCTGCAGGGTGTCAAACTGGTGTCTTCACATTCTGCCGAAGCGACTTTTGAAGTAGACGGCGCACGCCGCGTATTGGGCATGGGACAGTCTTTTGCAGACAACCCTCAAGGCGATTCGCGGGCGAGCGTTTCGCTAACCGCTGATGTGCGAGGGCACTTTATGGCCGGGGGATCGCTTAATAGTTATCCGGTCAGCTTTTTGGTAGACACGGGCGCGACCTCAATCGCCATCAGTGGTGCCGAAGCCCGGCGTATGGGGCTCGATTACAAAGCAGGCCGAGGAGGCGCAGTCAATACCGCAGCGGGTGTTGTTCCCGCATGGCGAGTCACCTTCAATACTGTAAAAATCGGTGGAATTACGCTCAATCAGGTCGAAGGTATTGTCGTCGAATCGGGCTTGGATACGCCGCTGCTTGGGATGAGCTTTTTAAACCGCATGGAGATGAAACGCGATGGTCAAACGATGACCTTGACGCAGCGTTATTGAGGTTTGAAATTTAGCTACTGAATTTCTTCTTCAGAGTAGCTGAGCGCATATCAAGAGCATCGTCATGCTGGATGAGGGGTAATACGGGCGCTAAGTCCGCTCTTGTCTGTAAAATGTGCGCTGCCCATTATCCAGTCGATTGCGTCCCATTCCATGCTGCGATTGACCGAGCTTAAGCTACCCCTCCATCATCCTCCCGAAGCTTTGCGCGCGGCCATTGTGCAACGTCTGAATATGGCTGCCGACGCATTGATTGATTTCAGTATTGTTAAGCGCAGTCATGACGCACGCAAAGCGCACGCTGTGCTACTGATTTACAGCGTGGACGTAAGCGTGCACGACGAAGCTGCGCTGCTGAAAAAAATGCGCGGCGAGCGCACGGTGATGCCGACACCGGATACGCACTATCATTTCGTCGCGCACGCGCCGGAAAATTTATCGCACCGCCCGCTCGTGATTGGCTTTGGTCCTTGTGGCATTTTTGCGGCCTTGGTGCTGGCCCAAATGGGCTTTCGTCCCATCGTGCTGGAGCGGGGACGCGCGGTGCGTGAACGTACGCAGGACACTTGGGCGCTGTGGCGAAAAAATATCCTGAATCCAGAATCCAATGTGCAATTCGGCGAGGGCGGCGCGGGCACGTTTTCCGATGGCAAGCTCTACAGCCAAATCAAGGACCCGAAGCACTACGGACGCAAGGTGTTGACCGAATTCGTTAAAGCCGGCGCGCCCGAAGAAATTTTGTACGTGTCGAAGCCCCACATCGGCACCTTTCGTCTGGTTGGCGTAGTGGAAACGATGCGCCGCGAAATCGAATCGCTAGGCGGAGAAATACGCTTCGAGCAGCGCGTCACCGATTTTCTGATCGAGGACAGCCATATCCGTGGCGTGACACTTGCGAACGGTGAAACACTCCGCAGCGACCATGTCATCCTCGCGCCCGGTCATAGCGCGCGCGACACCTTCCAACAATTGCACGACCGCGGCGTGTTCATGGAGCCCAAACCTTTCTCAATCGGCTTTCGCATCGAACATCCCCAATCCTTGATCGACCGCGCACGGCTCGGCCCACACGCAGGCAATCCGGTGCTGGGCGCGGCCGATTACAAACTAGTGCACCACGCCAAAAATGGCCGCTCGGTATACAGCTTTTGCATGTGCCCGGGTGGCACCGTGGTGGCGGCGACCTCGGAGCCGAATCGTGTCGTCACCAACGGTATGAGCCAATATTCGCGCAACGAGCGCAACGCCAACGCGGGCATTGTGGTGGGCATCACACCCGCGGATTATCCCGGCGATCCGCTAGCTGGAATCGCGTTCCAACGCCAATGGGAGTCGCGTGCGTTTGAACTCGGCGGCTGCAACTACGAAGCGCCGGGGCAGTTGGTCGGCGATTTTTTGCGCGGCCAGGCTTCCACGCAACTTGGCAGCGTCGAGCCCTCGTATAAACCCGGCGTGCGGCTGGGCGACCTCGCCACGAGTCTGCCCGCTTATGCGATTGCGGCGATCCGGGAAGCCTTGCCTGCGTTCGACAAGCAGATCAAAGGCTTCGCGATGCAGGATGCGGTGTTGACCGGCGTCGAGACGCGGACTTCGTCGCCGTTGCGCATCACGCGGGGGGAGGATTGCCAGAGTCTGAATGTGCGCGGCCTGTATCCGGCGGGCGAGGGCGCAGGTTACGCGGGGGGTATTTTATCGGCGGGAGTGGATGGGATCAAAGTGGCCGAAGCGCTGGCATTGAGCATGTTAACTTAGGCTTCTATAAACTTTAAAAAAGAAAACCTAATTAAGTCGGCTACCGGCAGAAGCCTGTTTTGCAAGTGCACTGAACTGAATAACACTCACCATTGTGCTCAGAATATCAGTCTCTGTCCTTGCGCGTTCGGGGTCTTCCCTATCATCCATCACAACAATAATTGTTTTTTGATTACCACTATTAATAACATCTGCAGATTTGCGAAGAATGGAACCTGTTCTAGCGCCATGCGGCCGAGCTGCGTCAATCAGAGAACCATCAAAATCAAAATGAAAGTGATGAGTCCTCCCTGAGTGCCCATGTATAACCGGATAACGCAGCAGGTCTACCATTGGCTTTGACGCCCGTAGTTGATCCTCAACTTCTTGTATATAGGTTGCTTGTTCGTCAGTAAGGCCAAGATATTCCCGTTCCAAATCCGCTACAGCCATAGAAGCGCAGATATATCTTGTAATCAGGGATTCTTCGGCTGTCTTTTGATCCTTTCCGATTGCTATACCTCGGTCATTGAGGTCAAATCCAAATGAAGAAAATATTTGACGAATACCCTTCCATTTTTTCCTATCGGAAATATCCCATCCGACTCCTGACATATGGGCCAATGTGTCCGCATTATCAAAGACCGATATTTCATTGCCATGATCTTCAATGTAAAAGGATATGGGCTCCCCATCTGCAAAAGTAAACGGTGTAGAAACATGAATAATGGTATCGCCAACAAGCCGACATTCGTAGCCCAGACGCTGAATCAGTCCCTCACATACAATTTCTACCATGGCAGCTCTCCTTGTTGAGAACCTGGGGGGAGATACTTACCGGAATGGCTTATATTGGCTATCCGCAAGAACACCTTGAACCAAGATTCATGATCCCCGCACTTAAGATGCTTCGCCTCAGGAATTTCAACTGCTTTTTCCCCAAAATGCTGATGTGGCCCATACCACTTTTCCCCGTTCTCCTTATGAGAAACCTTACTAGAGGGAACAACTTCTAGCTGGTAGATGCGAGTTTTTTTTGGCGGACGAAGCGCAAACAAAGTGAACATATATTTGCATTCGCTTTTTATGACCCCTTCTCGATAACTCAATTCAACTGTTAAGCCTGGTATCGTTTCTTCCTTAATATTAAACATATTAAAAGAGGCTTGTGAAAATGCACTGCCTGAAGGCGTCTCTTTCCATAATAGATCACCAAACAGAAATTTTTCGCGGCTTAAAATCGCCTTGATCTCTTCTTCGGTTATAGAGCCATTAGGTGCTGTCATGAGCCGCTTTATTGAATTTTGATGACTATACAATAGGCCACGTTATGGCTGCTATTTATCGTGAATTTGAATTGTTTCCATAATGCTCATAACCTGTTCAAGCGAAATGCTTCATCCAAAGCTTTGTACTCTGCTGGAGCCACACAAACATAAAGGCCTAAAAAAAGCGCCCCGATAATTGGGGCGCTTTTTTACGGTGCGGTGATTAGCTCGTCTGGCGGTTTTTCTTACGTTCATTTTCGGTCAAAAAGCGCTTGCGCAGCCGGATCGATTTTGGCGTGACTTCGACCAGTTCGTCGTCGGCGATGAATTCGACCGCGTATTCCAGCGACATCTGGATCGGCGTGATCAGGCGCACGGCTTCGTCGGTGCCGGAGGAGCGCACGTTGGTGAGCTGCTTGCCTTTGATGGGGTTGACGACCAGATCGTTATCGCGGCTGTGAATGCCGATGATGATGCCTTCGTACAAGGGGTCACCCGGCGACACGAACATGCGGCCGCGGTCCTGCAATTTCCACAGCGCGTACGCGACCGCTTCGCCATCGTCTTGCGAGATCAGCACGCCGTTGCGGCGCTCGGGCATCTCGGCGGCCATCGGTGCGTATTCGTCGAACACATGCGAGAGGATGCCGGTGCCGCGGGTCATGGTCATGAACTCGCCCTGAAAGCCGATCAGGCCGCGCGCGGGCACGCGGTATTCGATGCGCACGCGGCCTTGACCGTCCGGCACCATGTCCTTGAGATCTCCGCGACGACGGCCGAGTTCTTCCATCACGCTGCCCTGGTGTTCGGCTTCGACGTCCACCGTTAACATTTCGTAAGGCTCGCATTTCACGCCGTCGATTTCCTTGATCAGCACGCGTGGGCGCGACACGGCGAGTTCGAAACCTTCGCGGCGCATGTTCTCGACCAGAATCGTCAGGTGCAATTCGCCGCGACCGGAAACCAGAAACACGTCGGAATCTTCGGTGTCTTCCACGCGTAGCGCGACGTTGACTTGCAGTTCTTTTTGCAGCCGGTCGCGGATCTGGCGCGTGGTGACGAACTTGCCTTCGCGACCCGCCAACGGCGACGAGTTCACCTGGAAGTTCATTGTCAACGTGGGTTCGTCCACGCCTTTCCACGGTAGCGCTTCCGGCGTGGCCGGGTCGCAAATGGTGACGCCGATGCCGATTTGCTCGATGCCGGTGATCGCGACGATATCGCCCGCCTGCGCGGATTCGACCTGCACGCGCTCGAGGCCTTTATAGCCCAGCACTTGATTGATACGGCCCGGTATGGGTTTGCCGTCCTGACCGATGGTGACGATGTTCTGCCCGGACTTGACGCGACCGCGCATGATGCGGCCGAGGCCGATACGGCCGACGAAGGTCGAGTAATCGAGCGCGACAATCTGGAATTGCAGTGGGCCGTCGGCGTCGCCATTCGCAGGTGGGACGTGCTTCAACACGGTGTCGAATAGCGGCACCATGGTGTCGCAAGGCTTTTCCAGATCCAATGTGGCCCAGCCGTTCAGGCCCGACGCGTAAATGATCGGGAAGTCGAGTTGCTCGTCGGTCGCGCCGAGCTTGTCCATCAAATCGAAAGTTTCGTTCACGACCCAGTCAGGGCGTGCGCCGGGGCGGTCGACTTTGTTGATCACGACGATGGGTTTCAATCCCAACGCGAGCGCCTTGCGCGTCACAAACCGCGTTTGCGGCATCGGGCCTTCGACCGCATCGACCAGCAACAGCACGCCGTCAACCATCGACAGCACGCGCTCGACCTCGCCGCCGAAGTCGGCGTGACCGGGGGTGTCGACGATGTTGATGCGGATGCCTTCGTAATCCACCGCAGTGTTCTTGGCCAGAATGGTAATGCCGCGCTCACGCTCGAGGTCGTTCGAGTCCATGATGCGCTCGACCATTTGCTGATTCTCACGGAAGGTGCCGGATTGACGTAAAAGCTGGTCGACCAGCGTAGTTTTGCCATGGTCGACGTGGGCGATGATGGCGATGTTGCGAATAGGGCGGGACATGAGGCAGGCCGGGTTACGGAAAACCGGGCATTGTAACACCATGCCCTTACCCGGCCATGACCCTTAAATGCATGGCCGAAACTTGGCGGAGTCAGATCAATTGGTCACCATTTTTTGCCCCAGTAAGGGATGCAGCGTCAATCTTTTGTCGATTTCGTGGATCACTGATTCATAACGTGAACTTCCGACGCCGCCAAAGCGCCGCACAAATTCTTCGCCCGGCATGAATTCCGGCAGGTCGGTAAAGTCCGGCATCAGGTCGATATCTTGGGAAGCTTGCGCAAGGAAGTGTTGGGTCTGCGTGGCCCGCGCGTCAGTCAAACGCTCGCCCAAGCGGGCCGCCGCTCGATCAGCCGCCAAGTCTGTGAAGCTGAAGCCGGAGCCGCGCTTAGCGTCGTCCTCTTCTTTGGCGAGCCCCAAAGCGTTGGCTAGTTGGCTGCCACCATTCGCCGCTAATGCCGCGGCGATCAGATAATGCTGAGAAAAATCCCAACGCCCATGCAGACGCAAAATCACGGGTGGCTCACGGCGAATATTTCTACCTTCTTCTTTCAGGAGTTTGGTGAGGCTCACGCCGCTCACATAGGCAGCTAACGCGGTGATGGCCGCGCGATTTTCGCTGACCGGGTCGTCGCCCTGGCTGCCTGCCAGCGCAAAAACGGGTTGTATCAAACGATAGAGCGGGATTTTTGCGCCCTGAGGGAGAGGCTTTAATTGCTGCTGAATAAGTTTGGCATAAACCAGCAGGCGAGCGCGGTCCTCGTCCGGGATCAATAAGGCTGCGCTTTTGCGCTGGAGTTGAGTCAGCAATTTGGGCTGCCAGACATAATCCAGCGTTACACGATTTTCATCGAACTCGATGCCCCGGACGCTTTCGCTGATGGCGGCATAAGCGGGATCGCGCGTTAAGAGTCGATGTGCTAAATGGCCCGCCCAGCGGCCAAAAATACCCGGCAGTGGCACGCTGCCAATTTGCATCCGCGAAACCTCCGCCTGTCCGGCGTGTGACAGTAGCTCGACTTGAACATTGAGATACGAGCCGAAAGGGGTGGGCGGCAGTTTTAAACTTGCGCCGATAATTGCATTTTGCGGATTGAGCTCGGCTTCCATCCCGCTAATGGGCTTTAACGCTACTGCGTAATTCAATAGACGATTCAGTTCATCCGTACTGAGGCTGAGACTCTGCGTGACATTCGAGGGACCGCGCCGCGGGTCGTATTGATTGAATAACGCTTGAGCCCAAACAATGTCGCGACGGCTGAATGCGGGGGGTGCTTCAACTTTTGCAGTCGGATCTATCATCAGCCACGGCAACACCAACGCAGCCAGTAGCACCAGAATAGTCAGGCTCCAAAGCGTGAATCGTTTCATGTCAGTACTAGGCCAGGGTTAGGGTGAGTTTCTATCACAGAATCCTATGTGCGCGCGTAGTTAAATAGGACGCACACGTTCCCAATCAAAATTAGGCCCAGGGTCAGTTTTACGTCCGGGCGCAATGTCGGAATGTCCCACGATCTCCTGGATCGGATAAGTGCTTTTCAGCGTGATGAGAAGGGGCACCAGAGTCGCATACTGAGCTGTATCGAAGGGCAATTCATCGCTGCCTTCCAACTCGATTCCAATAGAGAAATCGTTGCAGCACTCGCGGCCGTGCCATGTTGAAACGCCCGCATGCCAAGCGCGCAAGTTACAGGGCACAAACTGGATCAGCTGCCCATCGCGGCGGATAAAAAAATGCGATGAAACCCGCATGCCGCGTATTTCCTGATAATAAGGATGCGCGTTCCAATCCAGTTGGTTGGTAAACAGATTGATTACGCTATCGCCGCTCAGTACGCCGGGCGGCAATGAGATGTTATGGATGACAATAAGCTGGATAGCTTCAGCCAAGGGGCGTGCATCACAATTGGGCGAAACAATGCGTGTGGCCGGTTGGAGCCAGCCCTCGGCGTCGATACTGAGTGAATTCATGGCTCTTCCTGCTCGGCGGCTGTGAGCAGATTGCGCGAGGCAGTCTGTATTGCTGTCACACGGGCCTCCGATTGCAGCTCAGCATGAAAATGCCCGTCGCGATAAAGATAAATCGTGGGCAAATGAAACACTTCAAAATAGCGCGCGATACCCGTCGCCAAAGCCACATCCACTTCAAAAAAATGCGTGGCGATGGATGAGAGCGCCCGAGGGAGCAGCTGTTTCCATAAGCGACACGCGCCACAGGGCGCATGCGAAAACAACACCACCGTCACGCCCGACGTGCGGGCAAGCTGGGCATGGTAATCCCCTTCGTTTAAAGGCTCAAAAGCAGGGTCAAGAATAGCGGATACGGACATGCGGCTTAATGTATACGAAATGGATTGGCAGCCCTAGTCAACTTAGCGGTAAACGCTGAGCGGGGCAAGCCTGATAATATCCCCTCATTAAAAGTTGAGCAGGTTGACGCTATGCTGTTTGTAGAAATGCTGGGTTATCTGGTGCTGATCCTGATCGCCGCCGAAGTTTTCGTCAATGCGCTGGAACATCTGGGCGAAAAGCTGGGCATTTCAGAGGGCGTGACGGGCTCGCTGTTTGCGGCTGTCGGTACCGCACTCCCGGAAACCCTGGTCCCTTTGCTGGCGATTTTTTCCAGTACCGGAAATGCCAAAGTAAACGAAGAAATCGGTGTCGGCGCCATTCTGGGCGCGCCACTGATGCTGTCGACGCTCACCTTTTTTCTGATGAGTCTGGCGGTGCTGAAAAAGCGTGGCCTGAAGGGGCGCTTTACGCCCGAGAAAACTGGCCTGAAACGCGATCTGGATTTTTTTCTGTTGGCCTTTGCGTTGTCGCTAGTAGCGATGTATATCCCGCACACAGAAAACTGGATGCGTGTATCGCTCGCTTTTGTGATGGTGATGATTTATTTTTTGTATGTGCTACTGACACTGCGCGCATCCAGTAAATTAGTTGCAGATGGTCACGCCACCGAAGCAGGTGCGCCTATGCTGCTTAACCGTTTGGGGCTACCTAACAACATGGGCATAATTCTGGTGCAACTCGGTTTAGGCTTGGCCATGCTGGTCTTGGGAGCAAAAGGCTTTATTCATGGTGTCGAGTTGGCTGCGCCCCTGCTGGGGATCACTGCGCTGATGTTGTCGTTGATGATTGTGCCGATTGCGACCGAATTGCCGGAGAAGGTCAATTCGATCCTGTGGATACGCAAGCATAAAGATACCTTGGCATTTGGTAATATCACGGGTGCTATGGTTTTTCAGGGCACACTGTTACCGGCCATTGGCATTTCGCTGACGCCATGGACGCCGCAAAAAGAAGTTTTGGCGGGTGTCATCATCACACTGATCGCCGCGTTCTGGATACGTTGGGTGGCATTGAATGGCGGTTTGCGTGTATGGCATTTATGGCTAAACGGTACCTTGTACGCTGTTTATCTGGCGATAGCTTTAGCCTGAAATCATTACGATAGAGGGACCGGGGATAACCGTTTATGGCGCATGTAGAACTGCTCAAACACAATCTGGCGATTGAGTCGGATTTGCAAAATTTCATCGGATTTATATTAACCACCGTTCGAAATCTTGGCGGTAATACGTTTGCCTGTACCTCTGCCACGCTTGAAGTGGCCAAACGTCTACGGACGGCCGGCGCTGGCAGCGGCTATCCCTTACCCACCGAATTGCTGCTGAATGAATGCGAGTTGTCGGTGCGCTGGAACGAGCACGAAGAACTGCGTGTGGCGAATCTCGCCGTAGCGCCCGCTGAGGATGCCATTGAGCAAGTGCGCAAATACCTTCAGCAATCCACCGAGATCAATGATCCCACTTTATTGTTGCGGCGGAATGCGGAAATGACCCGCTATCTGAACGAAACCCGAGAGCGTACAGAAAAAGAAATCGAGGTCATGCAGCAGACGCTGACCAAAAAACAGGAAGAGCTTTCTGCCACCCTGCACAAAGCGGAAACCGATCAGCTCACCGGTTTGCTGAATCGCCGTGCCTACGATGAGAAGCTCGACCAGTCTTACAAACGCACCTTGCGCCAAAAGGGAGAAAATCTTTCTCTGATTTTGTTTGATCTGGATTACTTTAAAAATATCAACGATGAATTCGGTCACCAGTATGGGGACGAATATCTAAAAAAAATGGCCGCCGCGCTGCTAACCATTATTCGTCTGGATGTGGATTTTGCATTTCGATTCGGTGGTGACGAATTTGCGGTGCTTCTTTTTGCCGACAAGGATATAGCCAGTGCAAGAACGCTCAAGCTTTTGGCCGCAATGAATAACAAGGTGAGCATTGGTATTGTTTCCATGTCCGCTGAGCAGAATTGCAGTACCGGGCTCCAGGACTTTATCAAGCGCGCGGATGATGCGTTATATCAGTCAAAACATGCCGGTCGCGGTCGTGCAGTGTTATCCACCTGCGAGGCGGACGGCAGCAGTGCATGGGAAGAGTTTTTGCCGCCGGCATGTTAAGCCCTCCGGAAAAATACCCTTCGCGTACGGACAGCCTCAATAGCTGCAAACTGCTGTTTAACAACCCGATTCAAAGTGAAGCCGAAGGCATTTTATTGCGCTCGCGTTTGCAAGCTGCTGCGCGGCGCATGGGTTTTAGCGACATGCATCGTGAAAATATGGTGCTGGTCGCCGCGGAAATGGTCAGCAATCAAATCAAATACGCGGGCGGCAGGGGGATGTTGCAAATCTGGCAGCAGCCCGGCCCCACGCTGGACATCGTGGCGCTGGACTTTGGCCCCGGCATTGCGAATCTGGCCCAGGCACAGCAGGACGGCTACTCGAGTAGTAAAACTTTGGGTAAAGGCTTGGGCAGTATTCGCAGTCTCAGCCACGAATCAGGTGTTTTTACCGTGCCCGAAATCGCGGGCGCGAACAGAAACACGCCTTGGCATGGCTGTGCATTCTGGTCGCGTTTTAATCCCGCGCATCGCAGTGCAAGTCATAGCGAGAATAGCCAAGCCAGTCACGCCAAGGCCCCATACACCGTTGGATTATTTACGCGGGCGCTGTCGGATGATCGGTATAACGGTGATCGAATTTATCTGGAACACAGCGGTAAAACACTACGTTGGTTGCATTTGGATGGACTGGGCCACGGTGAGTATGCGCAACAGGCCACCAATGATTTAGCGGACCTGCTTTTTTTGAGCCCGGATGTATCCCAAGTGATTAATCAGGTGGATCGGCAATTGAAATCCACCCGAGGCGCGGTAGCGATGTTGAGTGATCTGGATATGGGTTTAATGCAAGCGCAAATACTGGGTGTGGGGGATATGAGCGCGTATGTTTATAGCGACGACAAATTTCAAACCATCACTTTTGCGCCGGGTATACTGGGCAAAGAACACAAGACACCCCATGTGACTCCACTCGTGTTAAAAAAACAGAGCACCCTTATCACGGCAAGCGATGGTGTTCGCCGAGGCTGGAATGAAACGTCTTTTCCCGGCTTGCTTAAACAGCATCCGCAGTTGATTGCCTACGTGCTGGGAAATGTAATGGGACGGGTTTCGGATGACCAGTCGCTTTGTGTTGTTCG
>JAYWDZ010000073.1:0-2222 GCA_043779595.1 Nitrosomonadales bacterium | reverse complement strand
CCAAGGCGGAGAGTGGCCACGATGAAAACGTCCCCTTCGCGCAGATGCGGGCCGCCCTCGGCTCCGATCTCGCCGACGGGCTGCATGGGGGACCGGGGTGTAGATAGGTACGATCGCGGCAAGGCCTGCACGGTGCGTAGAGGGATTAAGTCCCAGGATGGAGCCGATCGGATAACCGGTGAAATAGAGTTGCACCCCTTCGCGCACCGTATCCGATTGCGCCAGTTTGAGCGCGGGCAATGCATCGCCATCGATCTTCAGCAGGATCAGATCGCTATCCAGATTACGCGCCACAATGCTCGCTTTACGTACCGTCACCTGTCGATCGCGTCCAGTCAATACTGCCCAGGTTTCGTTTTTTTCGGTATCGAGTATTCCATTGAAAATATGCGCACAGGAAACAACGTGTTTGCCATCGCCGACCACAAAGCCTGTACCTGTGAGCCCGGCCCGCGGGCTGCGCGTAGGGTGAAACGTGCCGACGCCGACTACGCCCGGTTTAATGGTAGGCAAGGTATCCGCGACGTCGGCCTGAGACAGGCGGGCCACCCCCATCAAGCCCATAAATATTAGGCTCAACCAGGTGGTGCGATACTTGCTGACACAGCTGGCATCGTCCTGGCGGCTCCTCCGTAATCGGGTCGGCCGTAATAGTGGCGGCAGGATTGGATACAATCTGCCCGCTACTGACAAAATTTTATTCATAAGGGAATCCAGATGAGCGTCGTTGCAGTCGTAGGGTTGGGATACGTGGGCTTACCATTGGCGGTCGAGTTTGGCAAAAAAATGACCACTATTGGCTATGATCTCTCGGTTGAAAAAATCGAACAATACCGGCAATTTTGTGACCCGACCGGCGAAGTTTCAGCAGCGAACCTGAAGGCGGCTACGCAACTGACCGTGACCACCGACCCCGCCGATCTGGCGCGCGCCGATTTCATTATTATCGCGGTGCCGACCCCCGTGGATGCTGCACACATTCCCGATTTTTCGCCGCTGGTCGGGTCTTCCACCACGGTCGGCAAGTACATGAAAAAAGGCGCAACGGTGATTTACGAATCCACAGTCTACCCCGGCGCCACGGAAGAGGTCTGCATTCCGATTCTGGAAAAGCAATCCGGGATGAAATGGTTGCAGGATTTTCACGTCGGCTACTCGCCCGAACGCGTAAACCCGGGTGATAAAGAACGCACCATTACCAAGATTGTAAAAGTCGTGTCGGGCGACGACGCCGATACGCTGGAAAAAGTCGCCGCGCTGTATAGCTCGGTAATCGTGGCGGGCGTGCACAAGGCCAGCTCGATCAAGGTCGCCGAAGCCGCCAAGGTGATCGAGAACACCCAGCGCGATCTGAACATCGCGCTGATGAACGAACTCTCGCTGATTTTTCATCGCCTCGGCATCGACACGCTGGAAGTGCTGAAAGCCGCCGGCACCAAGTGGAACTTCCTGCCTTTCCGCCCGGGGCTGGTCGGTGGACACTGCATCGGCGTCGATCCGTATTACCTCACGCACAAGGCCGACATGCTGGGCTATCACCCGCAGGTGATCCTCGCCGGGCGGCGCATTAACGACGGCATGGGCGCGTATATCGCTCAGGAAACCGTGAAGAAAATGATCGCCAATGGTGTGCAGGTCAAGGGCGCCAGCGTGAATGTGCTGGGCTTGACCTTCAAGGAAAACTGTCCCGATTTGCGCAATTCCAAAGTCGTCGACGTGATACGCGAACTGCAGTCGTTTGGTTGCGTAGTTCACGTTCACGATCCGCTCGGTGAAGCGCGCGAGGCCCAACACGAATACGGTATCAGCCTCACCGCGTGGGACGATTTACCTGAGTGCGACGCGATCGTCGCTGCGGTATCGCATAACGCGTATCTGGAAAAACCCTTCGCTGCGCTCACCGCCACACTCAAGCCGGGCGGCGCGTTCACCGATGTGAAATCTGCGTACGACCCGGCTACCGTCAACGCAGCGGGTTATCAGCTCTGGAGGCTGTAATGACCGCGTTCGACGCGCTAAAAACGCAGCTCCAGACCGTACCCAAAATCTGGCTGATTACCGGCGTTGCGGGTTTCATTGGCAGCAATTTGCTAGAGGCCTTGTTAAAGCTGGGTCAGCACGTCGTCGGGCTGGACAACTTTGCCACTGGCCACGAGAAAAACCTCGCGCAAGTGCAAGCCGCCGTCAACCCCGAGCAATGGGCGCGGTTTCGTTTCCAGCGC
>JAYWDZ010000072.1:0-2229 GCA_043779595.1 Nitrosomonadales bacterium | reverse complement strand
AACCACTGTAGAAATCACGAGTCTCGCAAGAATGTCATCAAAAAATGATTCGATGACGGTGGGATGAAATTTAATGGGATTTATAGAAGTGCCCATTATCGCGGCCCTTGCGTTCCATACCGCATGCGCAGTCCTCACGAAAGAGAAAAATGGAAACTCGCCTGACGGAAATCGAAATCAAACTCACGCAAATGGAAGATCTGCTGGAATCACTA
Source organism: Nitrosomonadales bacterium (assembly GCA_043779595.1). Lineage (GTDB taxonomy): Bacteria > Pseudomonadota > Gammaproteobacteria > Burkholderiales > Thiobacillaceae > Thiobacillus. Next base: position 2,014 of record JAYWDZ010000072.1, on the reverse strand, counting down.
AACCTCACCGTGTATCGCCAGCAAGAACAGATTAGCGGCTTGCAACAGCAGCATCACGTGTTAAGCCAACAATTGCAGCAGATGACTTTGCCTGAACGTCGAGCGTCTGATGACGAAACGCCGCCGCATTATTGAAATCCAGCGCGTAAACTGGTCACCCCCACTATTTTATTCAAGCCATGACCGAACCTATCCGGCTCGCCAAACGTGTCGCAGAAATGCTGCCGTGCTCACGTCGCGAGGCTGAGCAATACATTGAAGGCGGCTGGGTGCGGGTGAATGGACAGGTAATTGAAGAGCCACAGTACAGGGTGCAATCAGAAACAATCGAGCTCGACCCTAATGCGCGCCTGACGCCAATTGAACCGGTCACGATTTTGCTGAATAAACCCCCCGGCTATCAGGCAGGTGAAGGCACGAACCCCGCGCTGTTACTCCTTAACGCATCGACTCGCGACGCGAATGACGACTCCGGCATACACCTGTTGAAAAAACATTTCACCGGTCTGACTTCGACCACCGCGCTCGAAACCGACGCCAGCGGTCTGATCGTATTTACCCAGAACTGGCATGTGGCGCGCAAGCTGGGCGACGATGCCGATACCGTTGAGCATGAAGTCATCGTCGAAATTGCCGGGGAGCTGATCCCGCATGGTCTCAAACGCCTGAGTCATGGTTTGATCTTCAACGGTAAACCCCTGCCTCCGTGCAAAGTGAGCTGGCAAAACGAAACCCGATTGCGCTTCGCGATCAAAGCCGCGCGTCTGGGCCAGATCGCGCATATGTGCGAGCGCGTGGGGCTGGAGGTGTTGAGCATGAAGCGCATCCGCATCGGTCGCGTGCCGATGGCGCAATTGCCGCTGGGGCAATGGCGCTATCTGCGCGCGGACGAGCGATTTTAGTTCGGCGACGAACAGCGAAACCTGCATCACAAGAATCGGGTGGGTAAGGCAAATCCGATTACCCACAATCAGACCTCAACAAAACCTGGGCGCCTGAGCTAACCATGACGCATGACGAACCCAACCCCGCGTACGAAACCGTAGCCGCCGCGATTCGCTTTGTGCGCGGCCACGCATTGACGCAGCCCTCGCTGGATGAAGTCGCGTGCCATGTAGGCCTCAGCGCATCCCACCTGCAGCGCGTGTTCAGCGACTGGGCGGGGATCTCGCCCAAACGCTTTTTACAATTCCTGACCAAGGAAAACGCCAAAACCCTGCTGCGCGAATCGCGCGATGTCTTGTCGGCGGCCATCGAATCCGGCCTGTCCGGACCGGGACGGTTGCACGACCTGATGGTGGGCTGCGAGGCGCTCACGCCCGGAGAAATCGGCGCACTCGGCGAAGGCCTGGTCATCCGCTACGGATTCGCCGCCTCGCCCTTTGGCACCCTCATCGTCGGCAGCACCACGCGTGGCATCTGCCACCTGCGGTTCGTCGAACCGGGCCGGGCCGATGCAGAGGAGGCGAGCCTGCACACCGAGTGGCCGCATGCGGGGTTTGAGCGGGACGACGAAGCAGCGCAACAACTCGCGGCAGAGATCTTCAGTACCTTCACCGCACCCAGGCCGCTGAGCCTGCTGCTGCGGGGTACCAATTTCCAGATCAAGGTATGGGAAGCGCTGCTGCGTATCCCTGCCGGACATACGCTTGCCTATGGCGATCTGGCCGCGATGGCCGCGATGCCCAAAGCACACCGTGCGGTCGGCACTGCGATGGCGCACAACAATATTGCCGTGCTGATTCCCTGCCACCGGGTGATTCGCGAAAGCGGCGATGCCGGACTGTATCGCTGGGGCGTGGACCGCAAGCGCGCCCTAATCAGTTGGGAGCAGTCCCGACGGATCGCGTGCTTTGCAGCCAGTTCCGTCGATTAAACGTCGTGACCGGGAACGGGATGCGAATTGCTGTCATCTTAATGTCACGGAACCGTTACAAAAACCACAGAAAAACTATGCACCGCACCCGACTAAAAGAATCCGATAAGGATTTACCTGATACCGAAATCGCCAGCC
>JAYWDZ010000071.1:0-2233 GCA_043779595.1 Nitrosomonadales bacterium | reverse complement strand
GACTGGCTTACAGCGGGCTTCGCCCGCCTCCAGCCAGCCCGTTACCTTGGACGTTGGGCGTCCCAATGAGTATCCGTATCACCATCACTTTCGCGCTGGCATTTTTCGCTCCGCAATTGTTCGCACAGTCATTACCGCAAGACTGTGGTGCAGCCTCGCAATCTGTGGCGAGATCACGTGCGGACGCCGGTGACAAAAGGGCGCAATACGTACTTGGTGTGCAATTAACCTCTGGCAAATGCGGAACCAAGGAGCCACTAGCCGGATTTGAGCTTCTATCCAAGTCCGCTGCTCAGTACTACCCACCTTCTATGCACTTGGTCGGCGTCATCTATCGACGAGAAGGAAAAGTAAGTGATGCAGTTCCGTTCTTCTTTGGCGCTGCTCAGCGTGGCTTCCGCTTGGCCGAGGTAGACCTTGGCTTTGCGCACGCTGCGCAGGGTTCGCCGGTCCAGAACGACCCAGTGGCCTATGCATGGTTCTCGCTCGCAGCAGCGCACGAAGCCAAGCCTGAGTTGCACAAGCTTCTCGATGCGCAGATTGCCGAGCTCAGCTCGCGCATGACGGAAGCCGAGAGAGGAAGGGCCGAGCAGCTCAAGGCAAAGCTCCTTGCAGAGATGGGTTCCACGCCGAGATTCAACGATGATCCGTAGCGCCAAGACGCTCAACCCGGCGCTCAAGCAGGACGTGCCGCAAGCGACCCGCTCCTAATTCAAAACGTTAGATTTTTTTGTTCAGCTAAAGGAGACAGTGTGAAAAAACATGTGCTATTCGGGGCTTTGGTGTTTGCGGTGCTCGCCAGTCAACCTGCAAGGGCTCAGACCAAATCGGAGCCGGAAGTTGCTAGCGATGGAATGGCGGAAGTCTCAAAGCCGCTAAGTACGTTGCCAACCATTCCCAAGCTCAACATTATCTGGGATTGTGGTGAGTGTGAACACAACGAAAAAGTTGTGCCCCTCATTCAGCAGGCCTATGCGGACGAAGCTAAGAAAAACGCGTTTGCGGTGTCAGAAACAGATATGGCCGAGGTTGCAATCACGGATATCCGGCAGCGGCCGCCCGCCGTGCGCGTCATGTTTGGAATCATGGCGGGCAGAGACAGAATAGGTCTGCGTATTCGCTATTTAGGTCAGGAATACACGGTCTCGGATACTTCTGCCAACGCCATCATGGGCCTGAACCATCTCTTAGAGTCTGTCGGCAAGGGTGTGTATGCCAAGTTGGCTACCAAGCCTGTGCAATAGCAATTCACGTTATCGCATAGAGATAAAAAGTGAACACGGAATTCAAACTGCGCGGAGAGCACATTGCCCTATGCGACCTGCTCAAACTCACCGGCGTCGCCGACAGCGGCGGGCAAGGCAAGCATATGATCACCAGTGGAGAAGTCACTGTGGACGGCCAACCCGAAATCCGCAAGACGGCGAAAATTCGGGCGAATCAGATGGTGCGCTGCCTGGGGCAGAGCATTGTGGTTGTAGCCGCTTAAACAAAATGGGTGGGCACGCATGGCGGCGAGCCTGAAGGCAGATTTGTTTTAATTTACGCAAATCCTCGAGCGTGTTTGTGTGTGTATAAAAAAGGCCGCTAACGCGGCCCAAAGGGAGGCAACTCTTTTAGATAATTACTCTTGCTCGCGGTGGTGGCGTTCGCGTTTTTTAGCCGAGAGAATTTCGAAGGTGGTGTTGTCGCCATGTTGTTGCGTGTAAAAAACGCTCCAACCCTGTGTAAAAGGTCTGGGTTTTTTGGCGCCTAAAATACCGCTGATTGTGGGGTCGCCATCAGAAACATGGAAGCCGGTGATTTCGTTATCGCCATCATTTTGGAAACCATTCCCATTGATGGCACCGATACCCGAATCCAGCGTGGCCGAGGCATCGCGGCCGAGCGCCAGGATGCGTACCGGCGCGGGTGCGTTGGGACCGGCGTAACTTGTTCTGACGTCGAATAGATAGCCCGAATCCATGGCGTTGCGTTGTGTATGTAGCGTATCCCCAGCATCTTCCGTGAATACTACTGTGTGCTCATCCCAGAACGCGACGTTGTCGAAACCAGAGTGGGCAGCATCACCCTTATAAAACATCGTGAGCATGCCTGTATCGGCGGACGGGTCCGCTTGTGTCAGCTTTAAAACCGCGCCGAAGCCACCGTGATCGGGCGCCTCTGTCTGGAGATTGGTATCGCCGGTTTCGTCAAAATAAAATTCAGTAAATTTGGAGCCGGGACGGAACAC
>JAYWDZ010000070.1:0-5611 GCA_043779595.1 Nitrosomonadales bacterium | reverse complement strand
GCCGCTGAAGGATATCTCGTTTGGTCGCGTGTTATTGCAGCTGTTTCAGGCCTCGCGGCGATTTCATGTGGAAATCCAGCCGCAATTGGTGCTGCTGCAAAAAACCCTGTTGAATATCGAAGGTCTGGGGCGACAGCTCGACCCCGAACTCGACTTGTGGAAAACCGCCAAACCGTTCCTCGAACGCTGGATGAACGAACAGGTCGGCTGGCGTGCGCTAATTAAAAACCTGCGGTCGGAAGCGCCACAATGGGCCGCGTTGCTACCGCAAATGCCGCGCCTGGCCCATCAGGCACTGAACTCTAACCGGTTCGCCTCGCTGGAAACCGAAATCAGCGCGCTAGTGCGTCAGCAACATACGCTTAACCGCTGGGTGGTGCTGTTAGCTGCTTTGCTCACCACGATGGCTGCCATTTCCCTATATCTAGTGCTTAAATAAATCATAGTTTTAGGCGGCTGCTCAGTTTCTTTTCAGCACAGTTTTACGTTTTAAATTCCCCCAGCATATTGATGCGCTTAGTGATCGTCTAGCCGTTGACTGATCGATGTTCAATGGTTTGTAACCGTCATTGCCCGCGCTTAAAAGTCGAAAATCTTTACAGGACAGCTTTTAAAATCCCCCAGAAACCTCTGAAAGACGCCATGTTTCCTTATAACATATTGTATTTAAATAATAACTATCTATGAATTTTTACATGGCATAGGTATTGCATAATAAATTATCAAAGGCTGTTCGATCAAAATTAAGCGTGTCCAACCTTTTGGCAATCATGTAGCAAACTAGTTACAGGGGGAGCCTCAGTTATTTAGTATTTAGCAAATCTTAAAAAATTACTTAATTCTTAATTCTTAGGAGAATAATGATGTCTAACCCTAATTTCAAACTAGCCGCTATGGCAACGGGGATTGCGATGGCATTTGCCGGGACCGCAGCTGAAGCGTCGCACTTTCGCGGCGGCGCAATGATTCCGACGGTCTCCGCTAGCGGCTTGCTTACGGTCAACGCCACCAGCTTCTGGCGTACTACCGGTGTGGGCGACATCGATGAAGGTGGCCCGATTTCATCCAACACGGGTAGTCTGGGCCAAGTAGGTGGACAGGTGAACGATACCTCTGACACTCGCTTCACAAAAGTAACTTCTACACACACTCAACAATTAACCGGCGCGGGCCTCTACACCATCAGTGCCAGCAGTTGCTGTCGCGTAGGCGGTCCTATCAATAGTTCCTCCAACTCCGGGACCATGAACTCGGCCATTTTCTGGTATGGCAGTAGCGCCAATACCCCGATCCTGTTCAACTTCTCCAACGTGCAGCCCGAAGTGGTTCGTGGTACTGCTTACAATGACAATCTGGATGCACTGGCGGGCGCCGGGCTTACCCTTACTTATGACCAGGTTCTGAACGCCGGCATTTCCAGCCAGCCACCCGGATTTACGATTAATACCGCTACGGGCGCTATGAACATTCCCGCCGCTTCGGCCACCCTGGCGAACTATCCAGATAACCCTTCCAACCCTGGAGCAGATGCAGCATTTAGCGGCAATATCAAGGCATCAGATGGGAGTTTCGTAGAATTCGAGTGGTTGTTTGATGCTGTTGCTACAGCGGGCAACCTGGCTCCCAACGTTAACGACACCATCATCAACGCACTGGTCGGCGACATTGTAAATACAGTCATCACTGCTACTGACGATGGCTTGCCCAATCCACCGAGCGCACTCTCTTGGACTGATATTGGTCTGCTCGGTGGGCTGGGTACTTGCAGCAATGCGCCTACTTTCAACACTACCACCCAAGCCTTTGCGTGGAATACCGCCAATTGCACGCCGGGCTCGTTTATTTACCAAGTGCAGGCATCCGATAGCCAAAAATCCGACTTCGGTACTGTCACCATTAATCTCTCCGTTCAAGGTCCAGGTACGTCAGTGCCTGAGCCGACTACATTATCCTTACTGTGTCTTGGCGCTTTAGGTTTAGGCGCTTTCTCCCGCCGTCGCAAGTCTTAAAACGATTTGGCTGACTCAAAGCTCCTCCTCTGGGGGGAGCTTTTTTCCGTCTGGCGTTCTAGAATTCGCTTCCTGCTCAGAACCCAATATAACGACCATGCCCAACGCTGAACCAGGACGAAATGTACCTTGCCCCTGTGGTAGTGGCAAAAAGTTCAAACGCTGTTGCGGCACATCCCCTATCGCATCCCCCCCCATCAAAGACGGCTTGACTCAAGCACTCGCACTACTTCAGCAGGGGAAATTGTTACAGGCGGAAAAGCTGCTGGTCGATCTGGTAGAAGCGCAACCCCACAATGCCAATCATCATTATTTGATCGGCTATGCCGCGCTTCAGGGTGGCCGTCACGTGGAAGCAGCTGTGGCGATGGGTAGGGCCATTGAGTTGGGACTCGCCGATCCTGCCGCTTTTTACCATTATGGTTGCACTCTGGCAGCGCTCGGGCGCTATTTGGAAGCTGCGATAGCATTCGAGCGCTCGCTTGCGCTTAAGCCGGATTTTTTGAGCGCATTGACTCATCTCGCAAACTGCTTTTTCGAGCTACGCGATTTTGTCCAGGCAGAACGGTGCTATCGGCAAGTATTGTCGAGCGAGCCGGGTAACCTTGTGGCCTGTCACAACCTCGGTCAGGTTTTCTACCTTACCCAGCGCAATGGCGAGGCAATCGAGTATTTTCAACGCGCCTCTACAGCCGCACCGAATGTGGCAGAACTCTGGGCCAGCCTGGCCACTATGCAGGAAACTGAAAACCTGCTGGACGCAGCTGAATCCTCCGCTCGTACAGCTTTAGCCTCCGACCCATACAACGTGACAGCTGCCGTGGCATTGGCGCGGGTATTGCGTCGGCGCGAACGAGCCGAAGAAGCGCTCGCGACCCTAGCCGCCGCCGATTTAAGCACCAGCATGCCTAACACCGCTATCGCCTACTGGTCCGAACGCGGGCAGAATCTGGAATTGCTGGGCCATTATCGTGAAGCCTTTGACGCCTATGCCCAGAGCAAGGCGCTCCTCGCCACTACACATTTTGAACATTACGACGGGCATGCGACGGAAAAAGCACTGGCGCGCGAACGCTCTGTGCTGACAACAGAACGGGTAATAACCTGGGCGCTACGGCCGCAACCCAGCACCCCGGTGCCCTTATTTATCGTGGGGTTTCCACGCTCCGGCACAACGCTACTGGAACAGATGCTCGGTTGCCACTCATTGGTGACCGCTTGCGGCGAGCTAGCAACCTCCATCGAGCGAGAGGCTGGCAAGCCCGACTACCCCGGTAACCTGACCCAACAGAATGATAAAGACCGTCTAGCCAAACTTACAGAATTGCGGGAAGAGTATCTGCTAGCGCTAAGGCAGCATAGCGATAAGCAAACAGAGGCTCGCTATGCGAGCGACAAAATGCCGCTCAATCTGATGCGCATCGGCTTGATTCGTCTGCTCTTTCCAGAGGCCCGAATTATCCATGTGTTGCGTCACCCGCTCGACACAACACTCTCGGCCTATTTCACGCCCTTCCTGCTTGGCAACGCCTGGTCACTCCGCTTGATTGATACAGCGCATCTGTTTGCAGAATCGTGGCGACATGCCGAAACTATGCGGCAATTACCGGGCACTCATTTTCTGCGCGTACGTTACGAAGATATGGTCACCCATCCGGAATCAGTTCTTAAACAGGTATTGGCTTTTCTTGATCTCCCTTGGGAGCCGCAATGCCTGGCATTTCATGAGAGTCGACGAGTGGCGCGCACCGCGAGCTACGCTCAAGTGACGCGCGCGCTATACCAGACATCTAAAAACCGGTATCGTCACTATCTAGACTATATCGGCGCGGACACGCTAGCGCTGCTAGAGCCGATAATCGTAGAAGCCGGTTACGAAGTGGAATACCCATAAATCTTCTTCCATAGCCGATAGAGCAAACCCAACGCTTGCCTGAGCATCCGTAATTACCCGAGAACTATGAAATCTATGTCGCGTACATTTTTCTATTGTTTCATCACCTTGCTCTTTTGGTCTGCCGCGCCCCTTTCTCAGGCTATTCCACTCAGCACCACTCAAGTGCCGCAAGCCGGACTGGATATCACGGCCAGTCAATGGGAAGACTCGGCCATCCTTAAAGAAGCAGTAAATTTTTTGAAGCGAGGCGAGCGACAGCAAGCTAAAAGCAAATTGGCGCAATTCCTTAAACAATCTCCCAACGACCCCCGCGGCCCTGAGTTGGCAGGCATGATCTTGATGGAGGAAAAAAATTACCCCGTAGCCGTGATTTCTTTCGAGCGCGCACTCACGCTGAGACCGAATAACCCGAACACACTCTCCAAGCTTGGTGTCTCTCTGCTACTACAAAACAAGAAAAAAGAAGGGGAAACCACGCTTAACAAGGCTATCACCTTGCGCCCCGGCGAGCCCCTGGCGAGACGTTATCTTGGCTGGCTGGAAGAAGGACGCGGTAATCTGAATGGCGCAGGTCGCCACTATCTTGCCGCACTGAATGGAGGCGATCTGCCTGCAGCAAGGCTGACGGATATTCATCTTGCTCTGGGGCGAATTTATAGCGCGCTGGGGAGAAATGAGCAGACAGTCCGTCTGCTCGCGCCATTCATTGTCGCCAAGAGTGGCGCCGCAGAGATCGAGCAGGCGGCGCAATTCCAGCTCGCGTTCGCTTACCTCGAACTCAAGCGTGGGCCGGAAGCCGCCCCGTTAATTCAGCGTCTGGAAAAAAACTTAAAGCCTGATAATCCGGAATTACGCTTTCTGAAAGCCTATGCGCAAATGGATTCTAATCCTACGGGCGCTCGTGAAAAATTGCAAGCCCTGGTGGCAACACACCCAGCATACGCTGGGCGCGTCCGCCTGTTAATTGCTCGTAGCTACGCCATCGAGGGAAAAACCTTGCTGGCTGTGAAGGAACTTGAAGGTCTCGCTGCGCAGGTAGAGAAAGGCGATCTACCGGAAGTGCTCACGGCCTTGGCCGCTGTGCATCTTTCAACTGGGAAAGCCATCGAGGCCGAAAAGATTTTGACGGTTTATGCCGGTAAGCACCCAGATATTCCAGAAATCAGTTATCTCCTTGCTGAAGCGCGACTCCAGGCGGGAGGCACCTCCCAGGCACAGGCCCTGCTTAAGCAACTGATCTTAAAACACCCCAACCACGCTCAAGCTTACGCGCTGCTCGGTCAGATTGAACGCAGCCAGAACTCCTTTGCCGAAGCTGAAGCGCACTTGAGAAAAGCAGTTACGCTCGATAGTAACCTCGCCAATGCCTGGATCAACCTGGCGGGTGTATACGTAAGTCGCAAAGAATTAGCGAAAGCCGAAGCTGCGCTTAAACAAGGCCTGGAAACCAACCCCGGGAATGCGCTTTTACAGTACGAGCTGGCTAATATTTATGATGCGATGGGTAGAGGGCGGGACGCAAACTCGCTTTACCGAATCATCCTTGCCGCATACCCGAACTACCTGCCGGCGTTGAATAATATCGCGCTGAATCTCGCCGAAGACGGGGATATAAGCAATGCAAACAAATATGCCGAACAGGCCTACCAACTGGATAAGGCCAACGCAACGATACAAGATACTTATGGCTGGATCCTTATCCTGA
>JAYWDZ010000069.1:0-2245 GCA_043779595.1 Nitrosomonadales bacterium | reverse complement strand
CCCTTGCCGGCAAGCACTTCGATTTTTGCTTCGTCGATGAATTTCATAGGATTCGTTTCAAATAAAAAAGCCCTATCCGGCGATAGGGCTTGGGTCTTACAGCAATACGGTTTAGGCCGGAATAATGCTGACGACTCGGCGTTTTTCAGCGCCTTTGATACTAAATAATACTTTTCCTGCCACTTTTGCAAACAAGGTGTGATCCTTGCCCATGCCCACGTTGTCACCAGGATGGAACTGGGTGCCGCGTTGCCGCACGATGATATTGCCTGCTGGAATCAGTTGATCACCATAGCGTTTGACGCCCAAGCGTTTGGAGTGAGAATCGCGGCCGTTACGTGAACTGCCGCCTGCCTTTTTGTGTGCCATGAGTTACGCTCCTTATTTCGCCGAAATAGCGTCGATGCGAATTTCGGTGTAATTTTGACGGTGGCCTTGATGTTTCTGATAGTGCTTGCGGCGACGCATTTTGAAAATGCGTACTTTTTCGCCACGACCATGCCCAATAACCGTTGCTTTGACCGCCGCGCCTGCCACCAGAGGTGTTCCGACTGAGAGCGCATCACCATCGCTGACCATCAATACTTGGTCCAACACGATTTCGCTACCGATGTCCGCGGGTATCTGTTCTATTTTCAATTTTTCGCCGGAGACGACGCGATATTGCTTGCCGCCGGTTTTTATGACCGCATACATGTTTAGCTCCAATACTTCAGACTTTTAAGAACCGTGCATTATATATAAGCCGGGCTTGTTGGTCAAACACAAAGTAAGTCATGTTAATTGCGCTGTGAGTCGGCTGAAGACCAGTTATTATACTTGACACCGCGTTGCTCTCATTTCTACCATTCCTATTTTTCGAGCAATTTTGTGTCAATAGAACCTATCCAAAGTTTTTTAGAAGCGGACATGCGTGCCGTGGATGCGGTCATCCGCGAACGTCTTCATTCCGAAGTCGCACTGATTCGCCAATTAAGTGAATACATTATCAATAGTGGCGGCAAGCGTCTGCGCCCAGCATTGGTGTTGTTATCAGCGGGCGCGTTCGGCTATCGCGGTGCTGACCATTTCGTACTCGCCGCAGTGGTGGAATTTATTCATACCGCTACGCTGCTGCACGATGACGTAGTCGATGAATCTAAATTACGGCGAGGCAACGCGACTGCCAATGCGTTATTTGGCAACGCTGCTAGCGTGCTGGTGGGTGATTTTCTGTATTCGCGCGCATTCCAGATGATGGTAACGGTCGGTAGTATGCGCGTGATGACAGTGTTGGCCGATGCCACCAATACGATTGCCGAAGGCGAGGTGTTGCAATTGCTCAATTGCCACGATGCGGATATTGATGAAGAACGTTATTTACGCGTGATACGTTACAAAACGGCCAAGCTGTTCGAGGCGGCCACCCGGCTGGGTGCAATTTTGGGTGCGGCTACCAGCACCGATGAAGAGACCATGGCGGCATATGGTATGCATCTAGGCACAGCATTCCAACTCATCGATGATGTACTGGATTACTCCGGTGATCATCAGGACACCGGTAAGAATATGGGCGATGATCTGGCAGAAGGTAAACCTACGCTGCCACTGATTTATGCGATGAAAAAAGGCAGCGCGCAAGAAGCCGCGATTATTCGCAAAGCGATCGAGCAGGGTGGATTGGCTGAATTCCAACCTGTCCTGCAAACGATCCATGACACTGGCGCACTCGCCTATGCCAAAGCGCGCGCGCAACGCGAAGCGCAGGCTGCGTGCGATGTCATAGCGCATTTGCCGCATTCTAATTACAAGGATTCTTTGCTACAATTGGCCGACTTTGCGGTAACACGCAATTATTGAAAAAGCCCATCTTAACTAACGCAATTAGATAACAACGTGTGATCGTATAAAGCGATACGGGGTGTAGCTCAGCCTGGTAGAGTACTGCGTTCGGGACGCAGGAGTCGGAGGTTCGAATCCTCTCACCCCGACCAAGCAATAGAACATCCAATCTCATGGATTACAGGAGGCTTGAGCCGAAGTGGTCAAAATTATTCTGTTAGTGTTAGGCGGCTTGCTGGTCTACTGGATTTTAAAATCCTATCGCAGGAATATCCAACGAAATGCAAGTAAACCGAATGAGGCATTGCCCGAAGATATGGTGCGCTGTGCGCAGTGCGGGGTAAATCTTCCGAGAAGCGAGGGTATGTTAAGTCAGGGCAAGTTTTTCTGTAGCGATGACCATCGTCAGTTACATCAAAAGTAG
>JAYWDZ010000068.1:0-39582 GCA_043779595.1 Nitrosomonadales bacterium | reverse complement strand
TGCGACTTCAACTAGCAAAGGTGTTACGTGGAATACATCCTTAAGTAATGCAGTATGTTTGGAGGCGTTGTAAATTAATCACAATTGTTCGTAATTGTTGCAAATAACTTCCTTGAAACTTAACTGTAACAAAAATTATAAACACAGCCGTTCATAATACCGTTCATGGTCCAAGGTAGGCATTGGTCATAGAAATAGCGCGGATTTCTCTACAAAAGTTTTTTTGTAGAAGGCAGTCGACTTGCAAACGTAAACAGATTAGGAGCAACGCATGAACAAAAAATTAATCGCATTGGCCGTAGCAGGTGCGCTGGGTACCCCGCTGGTGGCCTCGGCAGACGGTGTCACACTCTACGGCCGTGTTGCGGCCGAATACACTAGCGTTGACATTAGCCAAACCCCGGGTCAAGGCGGTAGTCCTGCGAGTGGGGCCAATGCTTATCGCCAATCGGCGATTAACGACAATGCGGGTACTTCGCGTTGGGGCCTGTTGATTAGCGAAGATATAGGCAATGGCCTGAAGGCCAATGCACGTATTGAATATGGCTTCCACACCGGTAACGGGGTTGTCGACAATGTACGCGAGCAATCAGTCGGTCTTTCCGGTCAAGACTGGGGCGCCATCCAATTTGGACGTATTCAGTCCCCCTTCAAGGATTTTGCGGGTGGTGGTCCTCTTGACCCATTCAACGATACTAATCTGCAAGCGCGGGGTATTGGCGGCGCGATGTATGCCCCGGCTAATGGATTGGGCGCAGCGGCTTACGTCGACCATGCGGTTCGCTACAACTCTCCAAACTGGGGTGGCTTCTCGATGGCATTACTGGCCTCCCCTGGCAATGCGACTCAAACTGACCCCGTCGTAGGTGGTAACGGCGGCAATGTGGGCGGTAAAGGCGGCAGAGCCAACTACCAAGCGGCTTTGAAATTTAAAATCAGCGATGCAGGTGAAATTTTCGGGGGCTACTCGCATGATGCAGCCAACGACGCGCAAAAAGCTGCCCTCACCAATGGTGTAAATGGCAATAACGAGAAGGTGTGGCGTTTGGGGACTGCCTGGAACTTCGGCAATTTTCGCCTCGCTGCCCAATACGATAAAATCAAAAACGCATTGACTGGTAATGGTGGCACGACCTGTTCCGGTGATGCTTCTGCTAACGGTAACGGTGATGCGGGTATTAGCACTGCCCAGTGCAATAGCTCGCTTAATGCCAATGGCGATGGCGACATCTGGTTCTTAACTACGCAATACAAGATTGGCAAAACCACGCTTGTATTGCAGGGCGGCGAGACCAAGGCCGATTCGGTAAGCACAGCAGCGGGCGTGCTGACCGCGAACGAGCGCAAGGCTAAAAACCTGACCGCAGGTGCGATCTATAGCCTGAGCAAGCGTACACGCGTGTTTGGCGGTTATCAGCGCGTCAGCGTCGATGGTGCACGTACTGTAGATAACGTCCAACCTGCCGGTATCGCAGGTGTGACTGCATTAGCCAATCAACCGGATCGTTCCACTTGGTCCATCGGCATGCGTCACGACTTCTAAATTCAGTCGGATTGATGAAAATAGGGCGCCTCGGCGCCTTATTTTTTTGGTGGTTGCCGTTGAGCCCCAACTTTAGGCCCATTTTCCAGTATGTCGCGAAAACACCACAAGCGCGCCGCATTGTTGCAAATAATCCAAAAAGTACTTGTCAGAGCGTAAGCAAGCCAAGGAAAATAGCGCCAACTTCTCTACAGAGAGGTTTTCTTTTGTAGATGGCGGCCGGGTTTCGGCTGGCAACTTGTTAATCAGATAGGAGAGACTCATGAACAAAAAATTAATCGCATTGGCCGTAGCCGGTGCGCTCGGCGCCCCGCTGGCTGCATCCGCAGCACCAGGCGATGGCGTCACATTGTTTGGCCGCGTCGGTGTTGAATACGGCAGCGTAAAAATTGATCAGGCCGCTGGTCCTAATGCTTATCGTCAATCCACCATCAGCGACAATGCAGGTGCTTCGCGTTGGGGCCTGTTGATTACCGAAGACCTGGGCAACGGGATAAAAGCCAATGCACGCGTCGAGTATGGCTTCCGCACTGGCAATGGCGTAGTAGACAACGTACGCGAGCAGTGGGTCGGCCTGTCCGGTCAGAATTGGGGTGCCTTGCAATTCGGTCGCGTCCAGTCCCCGTTCAAGGATTTTGCCGGCGGCGCCAGCATTGATCCCTTCGTGACGACCAATCTGCAGGCACGCGGTACAGGCGGTGCAATGTATGCTCCGGCCAACGGTATGGGCGCAGCCGGTTTTGTTGACCACGCTGCACGTTGGAACTCCCCAAACTGGGGCGGCTTCTCGATGGCCTTGTTGGCCTCTCCGGGCAATGCGACCCAGACGGACGGCTCGACTGGCGGTGGCAACATCGGCGGCAAAGGCGGAAGAGCAAATTATCAGGCCGGCCTGAAATTTAAAATCGCCAACACGGGTGAAATTTTTGGTGGCTACTCGCATGATGCAGCCAGCGATGCCCAAAAAGCTACACTCATCAACGGTGTGAATGGCAACAACGAGAAAGTGTGGCGTTTAGGGACGGCTTGGAATTTTGGTGATTTCCGCCTTGCCGCACAATACGACAAAATCAAAAACGCATTGGCTGGCAACGGCGGCGCGACGTGTTCGGGTGGCGCCTTAGCTAACGGCGGCGGCGATGCGGGTATTAGCACTGCCCAGTGTAATAGCTCGCTCAATGCGAATGGCGATGGCAGCATCTGGTTTCTCAGCACGCAGTACAGAATTGGCCAGTTCACGCTTGTATTACAAGGCGGCGAAACCAAGGCTGACTCGGTAAGCAACGCAGCGAATGTAGTGACGGCGAACCAGCGCAAGGCTAAAGACCTGACCGCAGGTGCGATCTACAGCCTCAGCAAGCGTACACGTGTGTTTGGCGGTTATCAACGTGTGACTGAGAATGGTGCGCGCACTGTGGACAACTTACAGTCTGCAGTTGCAGGTTCGGTGGCGGGTACCGTTGCTTTGGCGACTCAACCTGATCGTTCCACCTGGTCTATCGGCATGCGTCACGACTTCTAATCAAGCTCGTGAAACATGAAAATGGGGCGCTTCGGCGCCCCATTTTTTTAGACTAATGCCGGATTTTTTTTGTGCATTTTGACCGAGCGCCGACAAGCGCTTTTAACGAATATATATGGGCTCTATCTGTTGTTTTACGAGACGATTTAAGATTAGAAAAACGCCAAACGCATCCCATTTTTTTGCGCGTGATATGCATACAACCCCGCTATTAAAGAGTTTGTAGCTGATTTAGTATTTTTTTGAATTTAAGGCTTTTGTATTGAACATAAATGCCGTTATGAAGAGAAGTTTGAATCCGTATTCTTTTGGTAACATTCATTCCGGCTTTACCCACATGGCTTAGCCATAAGAAATAACTCAAGGAGATTTCATGCAGAACCAACTACGTTTGCTCACCGCGGCCATCATGGCGATTCCCGCCGCTGCTTACGCCGATGCCAGTAGCGTCATACTCAGCGGAACCGTGAACGTCGAGTACACCGCCATTAAAATCGATCAAGGCGCCGCAGGCGGGGGTCGCTCCTTAATAACCGTTATCAGACGTCTATCGGTGATCCCACCTTCTTTTCGCGCTGGGGCCTCAACATTAAGGAAGATCTCGGTAATGGCCTGAATGCGATCGCCAAAATTGAATATGCCTTTGCGCCCGGTGCTGGGGTTACAGACGTAGCTCGCGAACAATGGGTGGGGTTGTCCTCCAAGAGTTGGGGTACGTTTGAATTTGGTAGCGTAAATTCACCATTCAAAGTATTTGCAGGCGGCGCTTCGGTAGATCGCTTTATCGGAACCAGTCTGCAGCTGCGTGGTACGGGCGGCGCGCAGTACGCACCCGCTAGCGGTTTTGGTACGGGAGGCTTCGCCGATCATGCTTTCACGTATATTTCTCCCGTGTGGAGTGGCGTGTCTTTTGCCGCAGTCATTGCGCCGAGCAATGCGACTCAGGCGGATGCGACGCTGGCTAATACCACCCAACGCAATGGCAATACTGGCGGTAAAGGCAACGGGGTAGATTATCAGGTGGCGGTGAAATACGCGCTGCCTCGATTCGGTGATGTGTTTGGCGGTTATTCCCGTGACAATGCAAACGACAGCCAGCGCGCAGTCGTAACCAACGGTAAAAATGGGGACGACGAAACCGTCTGGCGCCTGGGCGCCAACCTGAAGTTCGGTAATTTTGGCGTGTATGGTCAATATGACCGGATTAACAATGCACTCAATACATTTGCCGTCCCGGTGACAGCGACGACGGCTGGCAACGGTGCCGCGGGTTGTGCGGGCGGTCCTGCTGGGGGCAGTGGTGGGGATCCGGGAAGCAGCACGCAGCAATGTAATGCGGGTCTCAATGTGAATGGCGATGGCAATATCTGGAGTCTGGGTACGAGCTATACCATAGGCAAAACCATGCTCGTCGTGCAAGGGGGTAAAACCCACGCCGATTCGGTAGGTACTGCGATCGAACGCACCGCCACCAACATTACCGTCGGCGCCATTTATAACCTGAGCAAGCGCACGCGTGTCCACATCGGTTATCAAAATGTGGAAATCGAAGGCGCGCGGACGGTCAGCCAGATCGGAACGCTTTCCGGACAAGCGGGGGCCGCACTGGCTATCCAGCCGGACCGCTCGACTTTCTCGATGGGTATGCGCCATACGTTCTGATAAGGGTAGGGTGCTAATAACGCTTTCGGATGTGGGACGGGTTAGTTTTGTGCGCGTAGCGATTGCATCGGTGGCACCCGTGTGATGTGGCGAGTCGTCAACCAACCGCTGGTGCCGATAATCAGCGCGCCGATGACTGGCAATATTCCCCACAGCCACGCATGTACATGAGGAGGTAAATCAAATAGTCGTTTAGCGATGACGGCCATCGCCACTTCGGCGCACACACTGGCTAGCAGCCCAGACAACAATCCCAGTGCAATAAATTCGCTCCATAAACTTTGTGCCAGATAGGCGCGCTGGGCACCGAGTGTGCGCATTAGCACCGTCTCTTGTTGGCGGGCGTCGAGGCTGGCAAAGAGTGTCGCTACTACCACCGCCAACCCAGCGGCAAGCAAAAATCCCAACAGCAATTGAATGGCGCTGATGATCTGGCTGAATATTCCTTCGATATTAGCGATGATTTTATCCAGCGCGATAATCGTGATGCTGGGAAAGGTTTTAACGAAATCCGTCAAAACGCCTGAAAGATTTTTTGGGATGAATACGCTAGCGATGTAATTGGCAGGTAAAGCGTCCAGTTGCCCGGGCGCAAAGATCACGAAAAAATTGGGCTGCATCGATTCCCATTTGACGCTGCGGATGCTGGTGATGCGCGCATTCATCGATTGGTCACCCATAACGAAGCCGAGGGTGTCGCCGAGTTTGAGCTGGAGTTTTTCGGCCATGCCGGATTCCACCGAAATTTCGGCACCTGCATGGTCACCGTGCCAGCGCCCTGACAGAATCTTGTTGTTGGCTGCCAGTGTCGAAGTCCAGGTCAGATTGAGCTCACGACGTAAACTATTCGTGTCGCGCTTTTCCCGGGGCAGTGTGGATTCTATGGCCACGCCATTTTTAGTGGTGATACGACCGCGCACCATAGGGTAAAGCGCTGAAGGCTTAAGCTGATGCTCGGCGAGAAAACGCCTGACAGCATCGGTTTGGTCAGGCGCGATATTGACCAGAAAATGATTAGGCGCATGGGACGGTAATTGCTGACGCCAATTGTCGATCAAGTCGGTACGCACCAACGCCAGTAGTGCGACCAAAAACAGCGCCAGCGTAAATGCGCCGAGTTGTATCGTGCTATCGAGGCGGTGACGTAGTAGTTGAGCAAGACCAAAGCGCACCGGGCCATGAGCCATTTTTTGCACACTGCGCCCGAGTAGCAGCGCGAGTTGAGCAAGCAGCGCCAAGACGCCCCCCAATACGATTAAGCCACCGACGAACAGCGCCACGAGTTTGGCGTCTTTTGCGTACCACGCCGTGAGCATCAGCAAGCCCGACCCACTGACGATCAAACTGATCCAGGCTGCAAATGGCAGTGGCGGTAGATCGCGTCGCAGCACGCGTAGCGGCGACACGCGAATCAAGCGCATCAACGCCGGAAAACTCGCGGCGGCGAGGGCAAGCAGGCCGCTACCCACTGCCGCGAATACAGGGGCCAGCCCGAGCGCAGGTAGCCGAGTGGCATGATCCGGCAAAATCATTAAAGCCAGCCCGTGTTGTATCAGCGCCCCTAGCGCCACACCTATGCCACTGCCCAACACTCCCAAGACACTAAGCTGCACGCCATACAAGATACGAAGTTGTGGGGTAGTGGCGCCCATACAGCGCATTAGCGCGGCCTGATCATAGTGGCGCAACGCATGCCGATGTGCGGCGATAGCAATGGCCACAACCGATAGCAACAGGCTGATCAACGCAGCGAGTTGTATGTAGTGGTCAGCATTAGCGAATGCGCCGCGTAGCGTCTCCCCATCGCGCGGGCCGATAAGACGCTGCGAACGGTTGAGCTGAGGTTTCAGCACCGCACTGAATGCCGCAATCGCGTGCGCGTCTCCCGCAAACTGATACAAATAGGTGACGCGGCTGCCGGGCTGCAGGATATGTGTGGCCGCAACGTTGTCCTCATGCATGAACACGCGTGGCGCAAGGCCAAATACACCACCCAACTGCCCCGGCTCTTCGACCACGACGCCAGCAATACGAAAAGCGGTTTCACCAATTTGCACGCTGTCGCCGACACGGACATTCAGTAGCGGTAACAGCGCTTGATCCACATAGATCGAGCCCAATGGGGGTTGAGCGGGGCGCGGCAAACCGGCACCGAACGCACGGTCGGCGATACGCACCTGCCCTTTGAGCGGGTAGGCAGCGTTGACCGCGCGCAACGTAGCCAGTTGAAACTGCTCGCCATGCGCGACCATGCTGGTGAATTCGAGCGCACGACTGCTACGCAATATGTGGGTGGGGAAAGACGCTATAGGATTGGGGCTGGTAATCAGTAAATCCGCACCGAGTAAATTCGCGCCTTGTTCGCCCATCGCACGCGCGAGCCGGTCTCCCAGAAAACCCGTAGTGCTCACGCTGCCCACCCCAATCACCAATGCCAGCAATAATATGCGCCACTCTCCCTGTGCACGTTCGCGGCGCAACAGCCACAAACCGAGTCGAATAAATTTCATACGAGACTTTGTGCTTGCACGCGACCGGCGACCAGATGGAGGCGGCGTTGGCAGCGCCAGGCTAGCGCGTCGTCGTGAGTCACGAGCAACAGCGTGGTGTGAGCGGTAGCATTCAGCTCAAACAATAAATCGATAATGCGCGCGCCGGTGTCGGCATCCAGATTGCCGGTGGGTTCGTCGGCGAACACAATTTGTGGATCGGTCGCGAATGCGCGCGCGATAGCGATGCGTTGCTGTTCACCCCCCGATAGCTGGCGCGGGTAGTGGCTGGCGCGGCCGGCGAGGCCTACCTGAGCGAGCCAGTGGTGTGCACGTTCGCGGGCATTGGCAGCCGCGGCGAGCTCCAGTGGGAGCAAAATATTTTCCAGTGCAGTCAGAGCAGGCAGCAATTGAAATGACTGGAACACAAAGCCGACGCGACCTGCGCGCAAGCGAGCGCGCGCATCTTCGTCGAGATCGTTGAGTCGCTGCCCAAGCAGCTCAACTTCGCCACTACTTGCTTGATCCAGTCCCGCCAACAATCCTAGCAAGGTGGATTTACCTGACCCTGACGCGCCAGTTATAGCCAGCGTTTCGCCATTTTTTACCTCAAAGCTAACATCGGCAAGAATATCAAGTGCACCTTCGCGGGTGACTACGCGCTGGGACAGTTGATGAGCGGCTACAACGGATTCGGGTAAGGTTTGGGTATTAAAAGATGGGGAAAACATCAAGCCTCTATCGGTAGATGGGGGAAACCCTCAACCGACAAATTTTACAGGCTCACGTTCAATCATCAGCTTTTGTGCCGCGGCTATTTCGGACAAAGGTTGCGGATGCCCCAGCAGGTAACCTTGCACATGCGCAAACCCCAGTTCCCGCACGCGCGCCATGACCACCTCGTTCTCCACACCCTCTGCCACCAGGTCATAACCCGCATCAGCCATCATGCGTGCAAAATCCGCTACTACGCGTCCGGCGCGATCATTTTCTCGCAGCTTTTTAACCAGCGAAATATCAAATTTGATGATATCCACCGGCAAATCGACCAGATACCGCAGCGGCGAATAGCCTGTTCCAAAGTCATCCATCGCAATTCTGAAATGAGCCGCACGTAGCAAATCCAGATGCGTACGCGCTTCGGCTATCTGCGTAATCAATGAGGTTTCGGTAATCTCCAGGATCAGGAAATGCTGTTCGCTGTAGCGCGACAATTCCATTAGTAGCGAGACTATTTCTGGCCGTAACAGGCTTTGCGCCGATAGGTTGATCGAAACCCCACAGCCAGTGGGAAGTTGGTGGGAGGCGAGATCAGCGTCGACTTGCATCAGCACAGCGAGATCAAATTCTGCTTCAAGGCGACGACTGCTGACCACCGGCAAAAAAGCTTCCGGCAAAATAAGCTCATCTCTCCAACGAATCCGCGCTAAAGCTTCGTAATAATCCACCTTGCACAAGGGCAGCGCATGCACCGGTTGGTAGTGCATTTCGATCATGCCGGGATTGGTTAATGCCTGATAAACCGCGCTCGACTCACGGCTCGCGAACATGGTGTCGGCCGCGACGTCTGTGTCTTTGTTGTACAGCGCAATTTTGTTATGCCCGGGTTGCTTGGCGGAATACATCGCAATGTCTGCTTGCTTGGGCAGCAGTGAAACTTGCTCGTGTTTTTCAGCAGCACAATACGCAATACCGATACTCACGCTAACAGGTTCGGCTACGCCCAATTCTGCAAAGCTTGCGGCTTCGATCAGCATCTGGCAGCGTTGCGCTACTTGTCTGGCCTGCGCAGGTGTGGTCTGGGCGAGCAGCGTAGCAAACTCATCTCCGCCCAAGCGATACAACCGATCATTCGCGCGCAAGGCCATCACCAATGCATCGACAATCGTCACCAAAACCCGATCACCGGTGGCGTGGCCGTAGGTGTCGTTAATGGTTTTGAAACGATCACAATCAAAAATCAAATATGCCACATTGCGAGGATTCGCCGGCAGGCTTTGTTTGAGACTGGCCCAGTCTTCCTCATAGGCGCGACGATTGTGGCAACGCGTCAGCACATCCTGACGTGCCTGACTGTGAAATTCACGATTCTGGGTTTCCAGCGTGCCGTGCAATTCGCACAATTGCAATTGATAGTGGTGTAGTGAGCGCCGTACTTTTTCCAGTTCTTCCACCCGCATCGGCTGGGTAATTTCAGACTCTTTAGGCGGGCCTCCATTACGCATCAGATCAATCTGGCGGGATAGCCTGCGCAAGGGTTTTACCAGGAGTTGATCATTGGTGACAAAAACCACAATCGCCGCCAGTATCTGCAACGCAAATAACCCGATCAGCGTCAACGTGAACGTGCCTTGATACAGTTGCTGAATAAATGTTTGGCCCGCTCCCTTCGAGTTTGCATACACAAACCAAACTATTAAGGCCGTGAACGCAAACAGGCTCACTACAAAAGTTAGAGTCAGGTGACGGATAGAGAAGACGGATTTTTTTCGCATAGACTTATAATACGGCGGCTTAACTTCCACAGTCATATAACGGTCAGCGGTGGTCTAAATTGAAGCGTGAATGCTGACTCATGGGCAGCTTTGGTGAAAAGTCATTGGTCATCCGCCTGTCCCCACACTCCACATGCATGATTTGAAAGCGGTCTTCTCCCCGACGGGCGCGTTATCGTACGAATTGCCCGGTTGGCGTGCGCGGCCGCAACAACTTGCGATGGCCGAAGCAGTCACCGAGGCGATACGTGCGAATAGCGTGCTGCTGGCCGAGGCCGGCACCGGCACGGGCAAAACGCTGGCGTATCTGATCCCCGCGTTGCTGTCCGGCGGTAAGGTGGTGATCTCGACCGGCACTAAAGCCTTGCAGGATCAGCTGTTTCATCGCGACTTGCCTACGGCGCGACGTGCGTTGAAATCGCCCGTCATCATCGCATTGCTAAAAGGCCGCGCCAATTACGTGTGCCATCATCATCTCGAACAAAACCTGGCCGATGGCCGCTTTGCGAACCGCGACGATGCCGCCTGGTTAACCAAAATCGCGCACTTTGCGCAAACCACTTCGAGTGGTGATCGCGCTGAAGCCGAAGGCATTCCAGAGGATGCAACGGCTTGGCATTACGCAGTATCGAGTCGCGATAATTGTCTGGGCAGTGACTGCAATTACTACAAAGAGTGCTTTGTGATGGCGGCGCGAAAAGCGGCATTGGATGCCGAGGTCGTAGTGGTGAACCATCACCTGTTTTTTGCTGACTTATGGCTCAAAGACGAGGGCGTGGCTGAGTTGCTACCCGCCTGCAACACCGTGATTTTAGACGAAGCGCATCAGTTGGCCGAAACCGCCGCGCTGTTCTTTGGTGAAACTATCTCGACCGCGCAATTATTGGAATTGTCGGGGGACACCAAGCGTATCGCGGCGGTTAAAGCGGGCGACTTCCCGGCATTGCGACGCGCGGCTGAGGACTTGGGCAAAGCCACTCGTGATGCACGCCTGGCTTTCCCGCAAGGCCCGTTGAAAGCACCGACCAAAGACTTAACGCGTTTTGATAAATGGCCCGATGGTTTAAAAGCGCTGACAGCCGCGCTGGACGAATTAGCCAAACTGTTGGAGACACAAGCCGAGCGCGATGCCGATCTAAAAAACTGCTTCGAGCGTGCACAAGCCTTGCAGCAAACTTTACGGCGCTGGCAGGGCGAAGACGACCCCAGTAATCCACGCGTACGCTGGCTCGAAACCACGATGAGCTCGCTGTTATTGCACGCCACCCCGTTGTCTATCGGGGCGCTTTTCGGGCCCAAGCTTACCGAGCGTGCACAGGCCTGGATCATGACCTCGGCGACCATGTCGGTAGGCGGCGACTTCAGCCATCTTAAAACGCGTCTGGGTATCGAAGAGGCGGCAACTTTATGCGTGGATAGTCCCTTTGATTACCCGCGCCAGGGCGTGCTCTACGTGCCGACAGGATTACCTGCACCGAACACGCCTGACTATACCGAAGCGGTGGTCGCCGCCGCATTACCGGTGCTCGAAGCCAGCCGGGGGCGTGCGTTTATTTTGTTTACAAGTCTGCGCGCGCTCGAGAAAGCTCGCGGCCTGTTGACCGAAGCATTTAAACAGCGGCGTTGGGACTATCCACTGTTGGTCCAAGGCGACGCCCCTAAAAACGAACTGCTCGTGCGCTTTCAAAAAGCCGGGAATGCGGTGCTGTTGGGTAGCCAGAGTTTTTGGGAAGGCGTAGATATGCCGGGCGATGCACTATCGGTCGTGATTATCGACAAACTGCCGTTCCAGCCGCCGGATGATCCTGTGGTGGCCGCGCGCATCGCGCATCTTGAACGCGCCGGCGGCAAGCCCTTCATGGACTATCAACTGCCCCACGCAGCGATCACTCTCAAGCAGGGCGCGGGGCGGTTGATCCGTACCGAAACCGACCGCGGCGTATTGATGCTGTGCGATACGCGAATTGCCGATAAACCCTACGGCAAACTACTGCTGAATGCGTTGCCCGCGATGACGCGTACGCGAAAAATCGAAGTGGTGCGGCGTTTTTTTGAATCTCAACACGTCAAGTTGGCCGAAGCTGAAGGGTGATTTTAAGACTCGTGATGTAAGGTTTTATCATCCGAATAGTTCAACTCAGTCGCTTGCGGTTTATTGCAAAGGGGCTTGTGCAGCGCTTACCAGGATAATTCTCATGCGTTTTATGCTGATCTTTTTATTGACTATCGTAGCGGCGACGGCCTCAGCTACCGAGAACAGTGCTCAGCTCATTCTGCAGGATTCACCGCTGGCGGGCTTTCAATTTCATGCGGGTAAAAAACTATGGCTTCAAATGCGTGTGGGCGACGCGCTGGTTCTGGTGCGTGAACCGGATAACGCGCATGACCCTTTAGCAGTCCGCGTGGAGTGGCAAGGTCATCACATCGGCTATGTGCCACGCCGCGAGAATCGTGATGTCGCGCGTTTGTTGGATCAGGGCGCAAAAATCTCTGCCCGCATTTCGCGACTGGCACAATCGCGTGACCCCTGGGCGCGAGTGCGTTTCGAAATTGTGGCGCCGCTGAACGAGGAGAAATGATGATTCGAGACTGGCTAGCTTGCTTATCAGGCGGTCATGTCTCCGATCTGGCGGGCGATATACGGGATAGCGTGTCGCGGCAAATAACGAGGCCGCAGTTATAACGGCAGCTGCAGCTGTGCTTCAAATCCATCTGCAATTAAATTTTGCAATATCAGTTTGCCCCCATGCAGACGTGCGATACGTTCAACAATAGCCAAACCCAGGCCCGTGCCTTGCGCGCCGGTGCGGGCGAGTTCGCCGCGCTGAAAGGGCTGTTTGGCCGACTCTAATTCGTCGGGCGAGAGTCCCGGCCCATGATCGATTACGCTGATGATTAACGTATGCAATTCACGATTTATCCGCACCTCAACCGGGGGTTGCCCGTAGCGATGCGCGTTTTCCAGCAGGTTGACCAGCGCGCGGCGCAGCGCCTGGGGGCGAGCAGGGAGTGTATGCCCGGTATGATCAAAGGAGAAGACTTGGCCGCGTTGCGTGAAGTTGCTGCAAAGCTCGCGCATTAAGGCATCCAGATCAATAAGTTGCACCGGCTCCTCGGTGTCTTGCCGCGCAAAGTCCATAAACTGACGGGTCAATGTTTCCATGTCGTCCATGTCCTGAATCATCGCATCGCGTTCGGAGGCGTTATCGACATTCATTTCTGTCGCAAGACGCAAACGCGTGAGCGGGGTGCGCAGATCGTGCGAAATGCCTGCGAGCATCAGGCTGCGATTGCTTTCCAGCGTTTTGATGTCGTCGGCCATTTGGTTGAAAGCGTGCGCCAGCGTGGCGATTTCATGCGGTCCCTGTTCGGTCAGGCGCGGGGGCGTTTCTCCGCGCCCCAGCATCGCGGCGGCGTGGGCTGCTTTTATTAGAGGTCGATTGATATGTCGCAACATCATCCAAGCGCCCAAAATGGAAAGGATTGCCACTCCGGCACCCCATCCTGCCCAAAACCAGGGGAGGGTGGGGGCTAACTGTAAACGCGGCATGATGACCCAGTATTCGTCCATGCCCACCGCGAAGCTGACCCATAAATCTTCGACGTTTTTGTCGCTAAAACTAACCAGCGTATCCGGCCCTAATTCACGCTGGATTTCAGTTGCTACCAGGCTGGCCATCACGTTGGGGGGCGGAGGCACATCGGCCTCTTCGGGTGCTAACGGCAGCACCTGTATGCCTTCGCGTTGCGATAACTCTTGAAGCAAGTTGCGGCGTTTTTCGGGTTGGGCCGCCAAGAGCGCAGCGCGGGTGAGGTTCACAATGGCGGCAGCGCGATGGGCAATTTGTCGGGCGCGCGGCTCACGTTCGTAGAGACCGAACAACACCAGCCATGCGATCTGGCTGATCAGCAACAACAGCGCGATGAGCCAGACAGTACGCGCGAGCAGACTTTGTGGCCACCAGCGCTTCATGCGTCCGGTACGAACACGTAGCCGTGTCCGCGCACTGTTTGAATGTAGCGCGGCTGCGACGGATCGTCTTCGATCAATTTGCGCACCCGGGAAATTTGCACATCAATGGCGCGATCAAAGGCTTCGTGTTCGCGACCGCGTGCCATTTCCATAATTTGCTCGCGAGTCAGCGCCCGCCGTGGATGGGTGAGCAATACTTTGAGTATTGCGAACTCCCCCCCGGTGAGCGGCAGGCGTTCGTCGCCGCGTAGTAATTCACGGCTGCCCAACTTAAGGCTGAATGCACCGAACACCAATGTTTGTTCGTCCAGCGTCGGCGCATTGGGGGGCGCCGCAACACGCCGTCGCAATACGGCATGCAGGCGCGCGACCAGTTCGCGCGGATTGAAAGGCTTGGGCAGATAATCATCCGCGCCCATTCCAAGGCCGACAATGCGGTCGATTTCATCGGCTTTGGCGGTGAGCATGATGATAGGCAAATCAGGATGCGAGGTTTGCAATCGGCGACACACACTCAGGCCGTCTTCTCCTGGCAACATCAAATCGAGTACCAGCGCATCGCAATGGTGGGCAAGCAGTTCGCGATCCATCGCGGCGGCATCGGCGGCGCTGCGTACGCTATAGCCTTGCTCACTCAGATAGCGCTGCAACAACTCGCGCAGGCGTACATCGTCGTCAACTACAAGAATGCGAGGGTCCATGCCAATATGATAGGGCTGATTAAGGCTGGGTGCTTTCGGTGAGAAGCACGGAAACAAAAAATTACACAATAATGCGGAACAGACAAGATGCGCTTACATAGCCCCTACAGAATGCAAAGCGTGAACACAAAAGTTCACTCCCACTTAACCAAGGAGCACATTATGAAAAAGCGTCTAATTCTCACTCTTGCCGCCTTAAGTACCCTCTCAATGACGGCACTGCCCGCATTTGCGGAGTACTCGTCGCATCATGTCTACACTAATACGCAAACGCGCGACCCCGGCATCAACCACCGCCAGGAACAGCAGGGTGACGGTATACGTCAAGGGGTACGTTCTGGAGAACTGACGCGTGGGGAAGCACGCAATCTTCGCGAAGAACGCCAAAGAATTGCGGCCAAGGAACGTCAATACAAATCCCACGGCCATTTGAGCCGTGCCGAGCGTCAGGATTTACAGCATGACCTGGATGCACTCTCGCGGGATATCAAGCATGAGAAACATAATAATCAGGAGCGTTATCGGGGCCGGTTAAGCTCACGGTAATGTGATTCCTCATCATGAACCGCATACGCCCGCTATTGGCTTTATATTCGATGGCGTTTTTACTGGCCTTCGGCTGGTCCGGGCAAGTCTCGGCCCAATCGAGCGAAGTTTATCCGCAGGAATATCGGCTATCAGATAGCGAGCGTGAGCGCATGCATGGTGATCTCGAACGGTTTTCGCAGCAGCAACCTCAGTACGAAGAAATCAAAAAACATCGCAAGGAATTACGCGAAAGAGCAAGGCAGCGCTTTCACGCGGCTGACACCGATGGCAATGGGTTCTTAAGTCGGGAGGAATTTGCCCGCATGCGACCGAATGCCGCGGATCATTTTGACGAGATTGATCAGGACCACGACGGTGAGCTGAGCGAACAGGAAGTCGCGCAGTTCTTCCGTCAACGTATGCGGCAACAGCATCAGCGTTCCAGGCAAATGGACTCTCAAATGCCCATCAGATAGGCAAACTTTGCGAACCAATGCAATGTGAGCAGTCAGCGTTTTGCGGGTGAATACTCTCCAAAGCTCGCGTCCGAACACTTTATAATGGCGCGCATGAAGTTGCTAGCCATTGATACCTCCACCGAATATTGTTCTGCCGCCCTCTGGCTTGAGGGCGCGACTCATGTCCGCAGCACGCGTGCTGGCCAGCTGCACAGCGCCTTATTGCTGCCTATGATTGATGAGTTATTACGCGAGGCAAAATTGTCTTTGCGCCAGCTCGACGGCATTGCCTATGGCGCCGGGCCCGGATCGTTTACCGGGCTGCGTATCGCGTGTGCAGTCACACAAGGCCTGGCATTTGGGGCAGATTTGCCTGTGGTGGGCGTGTCCACACTGGAATCCATCGCCCAGCAGACCGAGGCTGACCGAGTGCTGACTGTATTGGATGCGCGCATGGCCGAAGTGTATTGGGCCGCGTATGAACGCGCGGTCACTGGCTGGACGTGTGTGCTGCCACCGAGACTAAGTGCCCCAGAATCGGTGATCGTGCCGGATCAGCGTGAGTGGATTGGCGCGGGCAATGGTTTTATCGCGCTTGAAACGATATTGCTGCCGCGCTTGCAATCGCAACTTATACGTATACAACCTGATTTGATGCCAGATGCTGCCGCGATTGCTGTATTGGCGGCCCCAGTGTTTGCACGAGGGGAGGGCGTGGACGCAGCCTCTGCCGCCCCGATTTATCTACGTGACAAAGTGGCCATGACCACAAGCGAGCGCCGATTAAGGCAGCAGGCGTGAGCGCGACCGAAGAGCAAAATTGTTATGTGGTGCAGCACCTAGTCCGCCCGATGCTGGAGTCGGATCTGCCGCGCATCCACCGGATCGAACTGGCAAGTTATGACTACCCCTGGAGTCTGGGCAATTTTCGTGACTCGTTGAATGCGGGCTATAGCGTTTGGGTGCGCGAAGCTGAGGGCGAAGTGATTGGCTATTACGTGATGATGGCGGCGGCAGGCGAAGCCCATTTATTGAATATGACCATTGCGCCGCTCTGGCGGCGGCATGGTCTCGGGCGTGAATTGTTGGAGCACAGCCTGGCATTGGCGCGTACCCATCGTGCCGAAAGTCTATTCCTGGAAGTGCGCTTATCCAATACCGCGGCGTTAGCGCTCTATCACAGCAGTGGCTTTATCGACCTTGCCGTACGGCGACAATATTATCCGGGCCGCAACGGACGGGAAGACGCGCTCGTCATGAAGCGGGTTATCGAATGACGATACTCAAACCCTTAACGCGCGAAGATGTATTTAAAGAACTTGATCTAAGCCCCGTGTGGCGCTTGCGGACGAATAACGCAGGGGTTAATCCCGATGCAGTGGAGGGTGAGATGCTTCTGCAAACTCAAGGCGATGAACCCGCCTTGAAGTTGCCCGTTGCAAAGGGTGATCAAAGCAACGATCCGGGCATGCTCACTACTTGGGATGCGTTGCGTGATGCGGTGAATACCTGCACCCGCTGCAAACTGCACACCACGCGCACGCAGGGAGTCGTCGGCGTAGGTGATCAACAGGCCGACTGGTTAATCATCGGTGAAGCGCCGGGTGCTGACGAAGACGCGCAGGGCGAACCTTTCGTGGGGCAAGCAGGGCGGTTATTGGACGCAATGCTGGCCGCAATCAACTTGCAGCGCGGCAATAATGTTTATATCGCCAACGTGCTCAAATCGCGCCCACCCGGCAATCGCAATCCTGAGCCTGATGAAGTTGCCGCTTGCATGCCGTATCTGTTAAAGCAGATTGAATTGCTACAGCCCAAAATCATTCTTGCGCTGGGGCGCTTTGCCGCGCAAAGCCTGCTGGATACAAAAAACTCCATCGCCAGCTTGCGTGGCCAGGTGCATCAATTCCAGGGTGTGCCGCTAATCGTGAGCTACCACCCGGCTTATCTGCTACGCACGCTGACAGATAAAGCAAAAGCCTGGGAAGATTTGTGTCTGGCGCGTAAAACTTTTTTATCCCTATAGTCCATCTGGCACCCCTATGAAACTGCTGCATCAAGCCATACGTTTTCGCGTCAATTATTTTTCTGATTTAGGGCGGCATCAGGTCGTGATCTGGGCGCCAGGCGACACGCCGCCGGTCGATGCGCAAGCTGATATGGGCGAGAAAGTCGAACATACGACTCCGCTCGGCGTATTTCGTAGCGACATCGCGCCATTGCGGGTAGGGCGGTTTTACCCCGCGCAATTGCTTGATGCAGAAGACTCGCCCGCGCCGATGTTCCGCGTGATGAAAATCGATGCCGAGACCTTCACCGCCAACTTTAGCCACCCACTGCGCGACCGCATTTTCAGCATCGATAGCGGCAAAAGCGATGTCTCCACCGAGCCGGTTGGCAAGGTCAATATGTTGCTGGAATGGAGCGGCATGGAAACGCAATTGCTGATCCCCACCGATTTTAGCGCGCCCGATATGTACACGCGCGAAGACGAAACGCCGGATAGCGAGTTCTACGCCCAGCCGCGTAAAGTCATTCACGTTGATGCCGTATGCGCCCGACGGATTCAGGCGCTGTATCGCACAGTGCTGCCAGAAAACGCGCATGTACTCGACTTGATGGCAGGCTGGCGTTCGCATCTGCCGGATACCGTGAAATCTGCCGTAGGCCTGGGATTGAATGCCGATGAGATGAGCGACAACCCACAACTGAATGAGTACGTTGTGCAGGATTTAAACCTGAATCCAGCGCTGCCGTTTGCAGATGCCACTTTCGACGCCGTCGTCTGCACCGTGTCGATCGAGTACTTGACCCAGCCGCAAGCCGTGCTCGAAGAAGCCAAGCGTGTACTCAAGCCCGGCGGCATGTTGGTGGTGACCATGTCGAACCGCTACTTCCCGCCCAAAGTGATCAAGCTGTGGACCCAACTGCATCCGATGGAACGCATGGGTTGGGTAGGCATGATGATCAAGCGAACTGGCTGCAAAAAAATGGAAACCTACCTCGAGCGCGGGCTAAAACGTCCCAAAGATGATCGCTATGCGGATCGGTTACAGGAATCTGATCCGTTGTTTGCGACTTGGGGGCAAGTGTGATTGGGGTAGGATTTACTGCGTTAACGGGCGCCTCTGCTCACGATTCTACTTAGCTTGAGGACTCAATCACTCGTCATATAAGCGTATGCATTAGGTGTCATAATGCCCATCTGACCCCAGCCTCTTTGGGCGGCGGCGAAAGCAGGAGCGCTTACCGGGGTGCTTCCTCGTGTATTAAGTTTTCCGTTTATTGATACTAAATTTATACAAGGAGATACAAAAATGAAATTCACAATTACGAAAATTGCGGCTGGTTTGATCCTAGGTGTTGCTGCAACGGGTGCTCAAGCAATTAATATCACAAACATGTCAGTGACGGGCGGCGACTTTATCCTGCCGGGCTTAACGTACGCACCCATCCCTTTTACTCACTATGGCACGGGTGCAGCCAATCTAATTGGATATCACAATGGGAGTGGCGCCACTATTGCCACGACAGCTTATGATCCTGAGGGCATCGTTGGTTTCCCTTTTGGTTTCCAATATTCTTCAGGTCTGACACAGAAATATAATACCGTCACTGCGGCCTCTCGCACGGTAGATGGTCCTGTTGCGCCAGGACTGCTTTTCGGCGGCCCACCGGTAAGCGCAAGTGTCACCAGCTTTACAAATGGGTCCACCCTGACGGTCGATTTGCGCAGCTTCTTTATGACCAAAAGAGGGAGTGATACTTACGCGGGTAGCGGCAGAGATATGAACGGTGTGCCAGATGGCTCTTTCGCGCTGGGCACGCTGTCGGGCTGTGGGGGTGGAACCTGTAATTATTCCATTAGCTGGAATTCCTACCTAGTTGGGGGTCCGTTTGATGGCACTACTAGCTCGTGGGTTATGACTGGTGTCGTTGCTGTGCCTGAAGCTTCTACCTACGGCATGATGCTAGCAGGCTTGGGGCTGGTTGGCATGGTGACACGCCGCCGTAAGATGGCCTAATGCGTCTAACAGGCTCTTTCTGGTCATGACGAAATTGAGGCGGCGCTCAACGGCGTGCTGCCTCGTGTATTAAGTTTCCAATGCCAAGATTTTATTGAAATTAATCTACATGAGGAGATTTAAAAATGAATTTTACAATGACTAAAATTGCGGCTGGTTTGATCTTAGGTGTTGCTGCAACCGGTGCTCAGGCAATTAATATCACGAGCATGTCAGTGACGGGCGGATCCTTTTTTCTGGCTGGGTTTACTCCCTCGCCCATCCTTTATGATAGCTATGGCACGGGTGCGGCCAATTTGATTGGTTACCATAACGGGAGTGGTGGAGCCAATATTGCCAATAATGCTTATGATCCTGCCGGCACAGTTGCTTTCGTTTTTGGTTCGCCAACGCATCATTTAACGATGAACACATACAGTGCGGCCTCAAATATGGGGGATATTAATTCTTCAGCAGGACTTATCGCAGGCGGCCCCCCTGTAAGCGCGAGTGTCACGAGTTTTACAAATGGCTCCACCCTGACGGTTGATTTGCGCAGCTTCTTTATGAACTACAACGGTATGGACTTTAATCAGGGTAGCGGCATCGATGCTTTCGGTGTGCCGGATGGTTCTTTCGCTTTGGGCACGCTATCGGGCTGTGTGGGTGGCACCTGTAATTATTCCATCAACTGGGATTCCTATATTGTTGGAGGTCCCTTTCCTGGCCAAACTGGCTCATGGGTTATGACTGGTGTAGTAGCTGTGCCTGAAGCGTCTACATACGGCATGATGCTGGCTGGTCTGGCTCTGGTTGGCAGCACGGTGGCACGCCGCCGTAAGATAATGGCCTAAAATTGGTATGCGTATTTAAATTGTTTTGTTTGATGCACGCAAAAAAATGCGGTGGGCTAATCCACCGCATTTTTTGTTTAAGGAGATATTAATCACTATGTTTGGGGTGGACAATGACAATTTAGAACAGCAGCTATTTTTGGTTCAATCGTCTGTTACGGTGACATTTGCTGTCCAAGCTGTAGGTTTAGAACATCATTGAAATGATGACGTGTCGCCACCAAGCTTACTTCTTCGTTATCCTGCACGCCTGAGCTTTTGTAAAACGTTTGATAAATTGAGATGGCGGCTTTTAACAGGCGTTATGTACAGGCAAGTACGCAGACACGATTCTCGAAATGGACCACCCGTCTAAGCTATTTCTCATCCAAGCATTACCGCATTTTGTACCTCGTGTATCTTGCGCCTAAGTCAATAGGGTAGTGCTACTTAGCAATGAATGAGTAAACGACTCGAGACGTAGAATTTAGAATATGCTTAAGCGTTTTTTTAAGGAGATCGAAAAATGTTGAAATGGTTATTCGTGACTTTCATGGCGCTCAGTTTGTCGGGCTGTGGTTATAACAGGCTGCAATCCACCGACGAAAACGTTAAGGCTTCCTGGGCTGAGGTGCTCAACCAATATCAGCGTCGCGCGGATTTAGTCCCCAATCTGGTGAACGTGGTGAAAGGCTATGCAGCGCACGAGAAAGACGTGCTGACTCAAGTGACTGAGGCCCGAGCGCGAGTCGGTGCGATTCAGGCCACACCTGAACTGGTTAACGACGAAGCTGCGTTTCAAAAATTTATCGCCGCGCAAGCTCAGATGACAGGGGCGATTTCAAGGCTGTTGCTAGTCGCAGAAAATTATCCGCAGCTAAAAGCCGATGGTTTATTCCGCGACCTCCAGGCACAGCTCGAAGGCACTGAAAACCGCATCACTGTCGCGCGTAATCGCTACATCGATACTGTGAAGGAGTACAACGTGATTGTGCGTTCCTTCCCCACCAATCTGACGGCGATGATGTTTGGGCATAAGGTCAAGCCTAGCTTTACTGTCGAAAACGAACGCGCGATTGCGATCCCGCCTAAGGTTGATTTTGGCGCGCCTGCTACCCAACGCATCCCTGCGAGCAAGAGTGGGCCGGCTACGCCTGCTCCGGCTCAGTGATCTTCGTTTGTTACGCGTATAAGCTTATGGGTCGATTTCGCCTGAGCGTATTGGGTTTCAGCGGATGGCGCTGGATAAGTGCTCTGCTATTGATGTTGCTGGGGAGCGCGGTGTTGGCACAAGTAGCGGTGCCGGAGCTATCGCGACGCGTCACCGACCTTACCGCCACATTAAGCGCGGAACAAGTTGCCAACTTGGAAAACAAATTGGCTGCATTTGAAACCCGCAAGGGAAGTCAAATCGCAATACTTATCGTGCCCACTATCGAGCCTGAAGACATTGCCCAGTTTGGGATACGTGTAGCGGACAAGTGGAAAATTGGCCGTAAAAAAGTGGACGACGGAGTGATACTGATTGTCGCCAAAAATGACCACAAGTTGAGAATAGAAGTGGGCTATGGACTCGAAGGGGTAATCCCGGATGCCATCGCGAAACGCGTGATTAGCGAAACAATCTCCCCTTTATTTAAAGCCGGAGATTTCTATGGCGGTTTGGATGCGGGTATCACTCAACTCATAAGTTTGATAGAAGGCGAGTCACTGCCACCGCCCCAAGCAACGCAGTCCAACCAAGGCCAAGGCGACAATATGGGCGCTTTTCTGCCTCTTTTAATCGGCGGCGTCGTGGTGGGTTTTGTGTTGTCGATGTTTCTGGGGAGGCCGCTGGCAGGGGCAGTAGCGGCGGCGGGCACGGGCGCAGTCGGCTGGTTGCTCATGGGTGCTGGAATTATTTCGCTGATTGTGGGTGCCTTCGTATTTTTTGGTGTGATAGCCGGTAACCGCGGCGGAGGTTGGATGGGAGGCGGAGGCTTTGGGGGCGGGGGAGGCTTCGGTCGTGGCGGCGGATTTGGCGGTGGCGGCGGTGGCTTCGGCGGTGGCGGCGCATCGGGATCATGGTGAATTTCAAGCGCTTATTCGATCACATTTTCTTTTTGCCGGGAGCGCGTGATCGTGCGTTTCCCCCCGCTGTGTTGAAGTCCATCGAAGACGAAATTCGCGCATCAGAAACTTTGCATAATGGCGAACTTCGGTTCGCCATAGAAGGCAGCCTAAGTCTCAGCGCGCTTTGGAATGGCATAAATGAACGGGCTCAAGCCATTGAGGTTTTTTCACAGTTGCGCGTATGGGATACCGAACACAATAGTGGCGTGCTGATATACCTATTGCTGGCCGACAATGCTATTGAGATTGTGGCTGACCGGGGCATCTCCGCGCGGGTGGATCAGCGTGAATGGGAGCAGATCACACGCAATATGGAGCAGGCGTTCCGGGCGGGGCAATTTGAGCAGGGCGCGCTGAATGGCATCCGCGCTATCACCACCTTGTTGGCGCATCACTTTCCCCCGCAGGGGGATAACCCAGATGAGCTTTCCAATCGTCCCGTGCTGCTGAGGAGATAAAGTGCAAGCGTGGATTTGGTGGTGGATTGCGGCAGCGGTACTGGTTGGAGTTGAACTGACCAGCGGTACTTTTTACTTGCTGGTTTATGGACTCGCTGCGGCAGTGGCCGGCTTGGCCGCATGGCTCGGGGCGGATGTAGTGGTGCAGTTGCTGATCGCCGCGCTGATTGCAGCAGGAGGCACATATGCGTTACGTCGATGGAAGCGCAGCAATAGCGATCATCCCGATTCGGCTATGCAAGGCATGGATATTGGTCAAACTGTAAAGGTGGAGTCGTGGTCCAACGGGCACGGCCAAGTGCAATATCGCGGCGCAGTATGGGATGCCAAAGCGGAATCAGCCGATGTAGATAGCACGGCGCCGCTGACGATTCGTGGTGTGCAAGGTAACACTTTGATTGTGGGAAATTAGCTGATGGATATCGTCGCACTCGTCATTTTATTGGTCGTTGCCATCATCGTGGCCAAAGGCGTGCGCGTGGTGCCGCAGCAAAACGCGTGGGTCGTGGAGCGCCTCGGCAAATACCACGGCACGCTGTTGCCCGGGCTCAATCTGGTCATTCCGTTTATCGACAATATTGCCTACAAGCATTCGCTTAAAGAATTCCCCCTCGACGTGCCGAGCCAGGTATGTATCACCAAAGACAATACTCAGCTCGCGGTCGACGGCGTGCTGTATTTTCAGGTGACCGACGCGAAGATGGCGTCGTATGGATCAAGCGATTATGTGGCCGCCATTTCGCAACTGGCACAAACCACGCTGCGCTCGATGATCGGCCGCATGGAAATGGACAAGACCTTTGAAGAGCGCGATCTGATCAACCGGGGCGTGGTGATGGCGCTGAATGAAGCCTCCACCAACTGGGGCGTTAAAGTGCTGCGCTACGAGATCAAAGATCTCACGCCGCCCAAAGATATTCTGCATGCGATGCAACGTCAGATCACAGCCGAGCGTGAAAAACGCGCGCTGATTGCGTCATCCGAAGGCCGCATGCAGGAGCAGATCAACCTCGCCACCGGCGAGCGCGAAGCTGCGATTCAAAAATCTGAAGGCCAGCGGCAGGCCTCTATCAACCGCGCCCAAGGCGAGGCCGAAGCGATCAAGGCAATCGCTGATGCGAACGCGCAAGCCATTGCGCGCGTGGCCCAAGCCGTGGAGTTGCCTGGTGGCACACAAGCCGTAAATTTGAAAGTTGCGGAGAAGTATGTAGATGCCTTTGCGGGTTTAGCCAAGGTAGGCAATACCTTGATCGTGCCCTCGAATATGGCCGACCTGAGTTCACTAATTGCCGGCGCTATGAGTGTGGTGAAGTCGCAAAAATAATTCCGCAACAATGATGCAGCAGATAGGTTAGGTTCCGGCCAGACTCGCTTTACCTGCGACATAAACCAAACCACTCAACGAGCCCATCAGCAATACTAGATGGAACACACTCCACATTTTGTAGTGCCGCGTTAGCGCTTCCACTTTGCGATTAGCGATCAGAAAGGGGCGCTGGTATTCCGGCTTACGCATCAGGTGTATGCCCTCTTTGAGGCTGAGCTCAAGATGAATACGGTCGATTTCATCAGACGCCATTTGCCGCGCGGTTTCCCATTCAGTCAGGTCTACTTCACCATCCCGATTTTTGTCGAATTTTGCGAGCAGCGTAGCACGGTCTTTTTTCCATTCCGCTAGCAATTCGGCGACATCCGTGCGTTTATCCAGCACCGCGTTGGCACCGCCCAAAGTGACATGCTCCCCAATTACAAAAATGGTTTCGCCTGCGATTAGCGTCCATTCTGTATGAGTATATTCACCTTCATTGGTCACCCGCTTATGCGAGGTCAAAATCTCCGCTCCATCGGGATCAACCAGCATCATGCTGCTACCGTCATCCACGCCAAAGGTGTCATGCGAGACCTCAGATTGAACAGTTTCCCAACGATCATCTTCTTTGCGCTCGACGCGGTAGCGGTACCACAAGCAGGGCCGTCCACTCAGTGGACTAACCAACGCATCGCCCGGAGGCTGCTTGCCACGCCCTACTATTTCGATATACCCCTGAGGAGCCGAAGCAATGCGAGCAACCGGCGTATCGGCCACCGTGCGATAGCGTTTCAGATTCGCGTACCAGGCCCAAAAGCTGGCTAACCCCATCAAGCCTAACGCGACGCTCCAACCCAACAGAGTGTGAAGATTGAAACCAATGAGTAACAGCAGTAAATTGCCACCGCCCAGCGCCAAATTGGCATAGTCATGGCGCCATGCGTCAGACATTACGCGTCTCAGAATCAACCATTAAATAGCTGACCCATGTCGACATCTTTCTTCTCATCCTCGGTAAAGCGCAAGAGTTCGAATTGCTTAAAATCAAACATGCGCGCGATCACGGTATCGGGAAATTGCTCGACACGTACGTTATTGACGTTGACCGAATCGTTGTAGAACTCGCGCCGATCAGCGATAGCGTTTTCAAGTCCACTGATGCGGCCCTGTAAATGCTGAAATGTCTCGTCAGTTTTGAGTTCTGGGTAGGCTTCGGCCACCGCAAAAAGATTACCCAGGCCCATGCGTAGTGCGCCTTCTGCTTGCCCCAGCGCGCCGATGTTCTGGCTTTGACGCGCGCTGGCGACTTGAGTGCGCGCCTGCATCACACGCTCTAGCGTTTCCTGTTCAAACTTCATGTATTGCTTGCAGGTTTCCACCAGTTTGGGCAATTCGTCGTGGCGTTGCTTCAGCAAGATGTCGATGTTGGACCAGGCTTTGCCGACATTATGCTTTAGCGCGACCAACTGGTTGAACAGCAACACGCCGTAGACGACCAGCACCAAAATCAACACCGGCACTACCAAACTTCCCCACATATTATTCACTCCCAATGAATCCAAACGCTAATAGCGGCGTGGGCTCTGCTGAACTTGAAAAGGGGTCCGTAAATGCTGCTTGACAAACATAACTATATAACTAAAAATGTAGTTATGAAATCCGATTACCTACACGGTATTCCCGAGGCCTGGCGAGGAAATGCCCGAGTGTTCACCGCTCTGGGTGACGAACACCGGCAGCGCATCGTGTTGTTGTTCGAGCCAGGCGAACGCCTATCCATTTCGCAAATCGTCGCGGTGTCGCCGTTATCGCGCACCGCGGTATCGCATCATCTGGGCGTATTGCGCGATGCGGGCGTGCTACAGAGCGAGAAGGTCGGTAAGGAGGTGATGGTCTGGCTGGACAAACAATATTTACTGCAAACGTTTGAAACGATACACGCGTTTATTAAAAAGAATATTTGAGTATCACGCTGGGAGGCGGGATGAAAAAAATGCTAAGAGTGCCGGTGCGCTTTGTGTTGCGGTTGTTGTTGCGTATTTTGTTCAGGGTGCAAGTGAGCGGCGGCGAAGCCATCGAGTGGCGGGGGCGACAATTAATCGTCGCTAATCATGTTTCTTTTCTGGATGGTTTAGTCGTCGGTTTGTTTCTACCAATCGATCCCGTATTTGTCGTGCATACCGGCGTGATGCAAAACCGCTGGTTCCGCTTAGGCTTGCTCCTCGTAGACACCATCGCGGTCGATCCGATGCGCCCCATAGGCATGAAGATGGTATTGAAAACGCTGGAGGCCGGTCGGCCCGTGGTGATTTTCCCCGAGGGCCGTATTACCAATACTGGGGGACTGATGAAAGTTTACGACGGCCCGGCCATGCTCGCGGCCCGCAGCGGCGCGGAGATTATTCCGGTGCGACTCGACGGCTTAAAAGGCTCCTACTTTAGCCGGATGTCGGCGCTGCACCAGAAGACTTGGCTGCCTCGCGTCAAGCTCACGATTTTGCCGCCTACGCACATCGTGATGTCGACCGAACCCAGCGCAAAACTACGTCGTAAAAAAGCCGGCGAAGCGATGCGTGGCGTGATGCAACACATGCTGTTTGCCGCGCGCTCACCCCAAACTTTATGGCAGGCCTATCTTTCGACAATGGACAGTTACGGCCGCAATGCGCCGTTGATGGAAGACGTGAAAGCATCGAAATACAGCTACGGAAAAATAGCGTCGATGGCGCTGGCGTTGGGGCGCATGAGCGCAAAGCACAGTCACGAAGGCGATGCGGTGGGGCTACTACTCCCGAATCTGGCCGCGACAGTAGCGATGCTGCTCGGTGTGGGCGCGCATCGGCGCGTGCCCGCGATGTTGAATTACAGTGCCGGGCCGGATGGCATTGCAGCCGCCTGTCATGCGGCGCAAATCAAAACCGTGATCACCTCGCGCGCTTTTATACAACAGGCCAAACTGGAACCCCTGATCGCCGGGTTGTCGCAACAGCAAGTGCTGTATCTGGAAGATCTGCAAGTCAGTTTTAATTGGGCGGATAAATTTTGGCTGCTGGTGACAGCGCGCGGGTGGCCGCATCGTGCGCTCCCCGCTAACGCCGGCCCGGAAGAGGCTGCGGTCATCCTGTTCACGTCCGGCTCCGAGGGCAAGCCTAAAGGGGTGGTGTTGTCGCACCGCGCGCTACTCGCCAACGTGGCGCAAATTCAGTCCGTATTCGATCTAACTGCGGCGGACAAAATTCTGAATGTGCTGCCGGTGTTCCACGCGTTTGGCTTGACCGGTGGCGTACTGCTGCCGATGTTGACTGGCGCGCAGGTGTTTTTGCACGTCTCGCCGCTACACTACAAACTGGTGCCCGAGATCGCCTACGACCGCAATTGCACCATGTTGTTTGGCACCAGTACCTTCCTCGCCAACTACGGCAAGTTTGCGCATCCGTATGATTTTCACAAAATGCGCTATGTGATTGCTGGGGCAGAAAAGCTCGCTGATCCGGTGCGTCTGTTGTGGTACGAAAAATTTGGCATTCGCATTCTGGAAGGTTACGGCGCGACTGAAGCTGCCCCGGTGCTGGCGGTCAACACGCCGATGGCGTATCGCACCGGCAGCGTGGGGCAATTGTTGCCGGATATCGAAGCGCGATTGATAGCGGTGCCAGGCGTCGAGCGCGGCGGGTTATTGCACGTGCGTGGGCCGAATTTGATGTCGGGCTATCTGCGCTTTGATACGCCCGGCGTGCTGGAGCGCCCTACCGCTGACGAACTCGGTGCAGGCTGGTACAACACTGGCGATATCGTGGATATCGATAGCGAGGGTTTCGTCACCATCCTCGGGCGCCTCAAGCGCTTCGCCAAAATTGCTGGCGAAATGGTGTCGCTGGAAACCGTAGAAGCCATCGCCCGCGTGGCTTCACCCTCGCACTCGCACGCGGCGACCAACCTGCCCGATGCGCAACGCGGTGAACAGATTGTATTGCTCACGACCGATACCGCGATCACACGCGAAGCCTTGCAAACCGCCGCCAAATCATCCGGCTTCCCCGATTTGGCGGTGCCGCGCCGCTTGATCCAGGTAGACGCGATTCCGCTATTGGGCACCGGTAAGACCGATTATGTCGGCGTGAAAAAAGTGGCGGAAGCCGCATGAAGCGCCGCCGGTTTTTACAAGGTTTGGGTGTGGCAGGACTAGGTACGCTGGCCGTCGCGGGGTATCGT
Organism: Nitrosomonadales bacterium; assembly: GCA_043779595.1. Taxonomy (GTDB): domain Bacteria; phylum Pseudomonadota; class Gammaproteobacteria; order Burkholderiales; family Thiobacillaceae; genus Thiobacillus. The sequence goes on along the minus strand of JAYWDZ010000068.1, from coordinate 11,283 downwards.
TATTGGCCCGAAGCGGGGTGGAAAAACCCCTGCAATTCGCCGACGCTGCCCGTAGCCCTACGTAATCATCCGCTGATTCAGCAGGCGTTTGCGGGCGTGGATTTCAGCAAAGTCTGGGACATGCACACGCATTTGGTCGGCGTCGGTGACGGTGGGACGGGTATCTGGATTAATCCCGCGATGCACTCGATTTTGCATCCGATGCAATACGCGCAGCGTGCGTTTTACCTGAATGCCGCGTGTGCGACCGATGCGGGCGGCACGGTGGACGATAGCTATACCGCGCGGCTGCGCACACTGGCGGCAGGTTTTCCCGCAGGGTTCAAAATCATGCTGTATGCCTACGACCGTTTTTACGACGAAACAGGCAAGCCGCGCCCGGCGCTGAGTCAATTTTATGTGCCCAATCGCACCGCGGCTGAGGTCGCACGTCTCGCGCCCCAGCAGTTTGAATGGGTGGCTTCGGTTCACCCCAATCGGCGCGACTGGAAAGACGCATTGGACCAATGCAGAGCCGAGGGTGCGCGCGCGGTGAAATGGCTTCCGCCGTCGATGGGGATGGACCCAGCCAGCGCGCGCTATGACGCGTTCTATCAGCATATGGCAGCGCTAGGTTTGCCGTTGATCAGCCACGCGGGTGACGAACATGCGACTCAAGGTGCGGGATTACAGGACCTGGGCAATCCGCTTCGTCTACGTCGCGCGCTCGATCATGGCGTCACCGTGGTGGTTGCGCATTGCGCCACGCAAGGAATAGGCATTGATCTGGATCAAGGGCCGCATGCTCGTGGCGTAGAGAACTACCAACTCTTTGCCCGGATGATGGCGAAGCCACAATACGCGCACAATTTGTACGGCGATATTTCTGCACTCACCCAAATTAACCGCATGCGCTACCTGAAGCCCTTACTCGCCCATACCGATTGGCATGCACGTTTGCTGAACGGTTCGGACTATCCGTTGCCGGGGGTCATGCCACTGTTCTCGGTTAAACGCATTGCCGCAAGCGGATTAATTCCCGAAGATGCGGTTGCGCCCTTGAATTTACTCCGACACCATAATCCCTTGCTCTTCGACTTCGTATTGAAACGTACGCTGGCGTGGCAGGGTAAGCGCTTTTCGCCCAAGGTGTTTGAGACGCAAGGTGTATTCAAGCCATCCGCATGATCTCAACCGCTACACATTCCTTTGTTAACCATTGCACTCACTATCCGGGATGAATATGACTGCCCCTAAAGATCAATTAATGTCGCGCGGTATGGTGGCTTTGCTCATCGCGCAATTCTTATCCGCAATGGCAGACAACGTACTCTTTGTTGCCGCTATTGCGATGCTCAAGGCCGCTTCCGGCAGTGACAGCCTGCTGCCTTTGGTGCAGGTAACGTTTGTACTCGCGTTTATTTTGTTCGCGCCCTATGTCGGCCCCTTTGCAGATGCGTGGCCCAAAGGCCGCGTTATGTTCCGCGCCAACCTGATCAAGCTTACCGGCGCAGCACTCATTTTAGGCGGGCTGCATCCGCTGGCGGGCTATGCCATCGTGGGCTTGGGCGCGGCAGCGTATTCGCCTGCCAAGTACGGCATCCTCACCCAGTTAGTAGTCGAGAACAAACTGATCAAGGCGAATGGTTTACTGGAAGGCTCTACCATTGCAGCGATTTTGCTCGGTGTGATGCTGGGCGGCTGGCTTGCGGATCAGTCGACAGTACTCGCAGTGCAAGTTGTGGCAGGGCTTTACCTGACTGCTGCTGTGGCCAATTTATTGATTCCTAAACTCAGCGCGATCAAGCCCTTGGCGCAGGGCGATTTAGCAAAGTTGCCCCGGCAGTTTCTTCAAGATACTCAAACCTTGTTACGCAATGCCGATGCACGCTTCAGCATATTCGGCACCAGTTTGTTTTGGGGGATGGGTGCGTCTTTGCGTTTGTTGTTATTTGCATGGGTGCCCGTAGCACTTGGCATGACAGACAATCAATCTCCCGCGACCTTAATGGGAATGGTGTCGATCGGCATCGTCGTCGGCGCAGGCCTGGCAGCATTCACGGTCAAGATGTCGCAGGTAAATCGCGCGCTGATAGGGGGCTTGGCGATTGGGCCTTTGCTGTGGCTGCTCGCACCGATGCATAGCTTTTCTACCGCCGGTGCGGTACTGCTGGGGATAGGCGCTGCGGGCGGGTTTTTTGCGATCCCGTTGAATGCATTGCTGCAAGAGCGCGGTCACCAAAGTGTAGGATCTGGGCGCGCGCTGGCGTTACAGAATTTTTTTGAAAATATCGCCATGTTGGTGATGGCCGGTTTGTATTATGTTGCGATTAAGGTTGGAATGACCCCGAACACGGCCATTGTGACTTTTGGGCTATTGGTCTTGGTAGGCATGCTGCTTATCAGCTGGGGGCGATTAAAAAGATCGGCTTACCAGGTACGCATGGCCGACGGGAAGTACGACCAGGATGCGCTTACAACTATTCGCCGTCAGGTATTTATTCAAGAGCAGAATGTGCCTGAAGCGTTGGAATGGGACGAAAACGATGCGTCGGCGCTGCATTTTCTGGCGTTGGATGCCCGCGGCAAGGCAATCGGTTGCGCGCGTCTTTTGAGCGATGGCCACTTGGGCCGCATGGCAGTAATGGTAAACGATCGCCATAAAGGTGTAGGTCGTGCCCTCATGCGCGCGGCACTTTGCGAAGCAAAAAAACAGGGTCATCCCGTGGTAAAACTAAGCGCCCAGAGACAAGCCGCTAATTTTTATGCGCAGCAGGGGTTTGAAGCAGTAGGTGACGAGTTTATCGAAGCGGGGATAGTGCATATCACCATGGTGAAAACCCTGAACTAAGCGTGGCACTACAAAGCTAGCACCAAAAAGTATGTAGGAAAACCGCTACCCGGATTAAGGCTTTGAAGCCTAGCCTATATTGGATGATAGACATTAGAATGTCATCTAATAAGGCAACACTCACGAAAAGGGTCTAAGCACCCGCAGGTATATTCAATGCTCTACATAGATCTTTTCAAATCACTCGAACGCGCCCGCTGGAATATGGAAACCGATATTCCGTGGGCGAGTTTTGAACCCGCCCTGCTCACTGATGAGCAGGCGATGACCATTAAAATGAATGCCATCACAGAGTGGGCCGCGTTACCCGCTACCGAAATGTTCTTGCGCGATTTTGGATACGATAGCGATTTTTCTGCCTTCATGTCGATCTGGTTCTATGAAGAACAAAAGCACGCCTTGGTGTTAATGGATTACCTGCGTCGCTTCAAACCCGAATTCGCGCCCACAGAAGAAGAACTCCATGCGGTACGGTTTCCCTTTGATCCCGCTCCCCCTATGGAGACATTAATGCTGCATTTTTGTGGTGAAGTGCGGCTGACGCAATGGTATAAATGTGCATCGGTATGGCATACCGAACCCGTCATCAAATTCATATACGAAACACTCTCACGCGACGAGGGGCGCCACGGGGGTGCCTACCTGCAATATATGAAACGCGCGTTGGCAAAAGATCGTGCTCAGGTGGGCGCCGCGTTTGCGAAGATCGGATTTTTAATGGCCTCCAGCAAGCGTGCAGACAAACCACTCCATCCCACCAATCTGCACGTCAATGAAGCCCTGTTTCCTAACGACACAGTCCAGTCGCGCTTGCCCAATCCAGAGTGGATGGAACATTGGCTAGACGAACAAATTCAGTTCAACGATATTTGGGAGAATAAAGTGGTGGGGGGAATCCTTAGAAATCTGTCGAATTTGCTGGGTCAAACATTCGAGTCGGTTCGCGACTTGAATAAATATCGCAAGCAGATGCTCGCAGTCGCCAGCTGACGGCAGCTGCCGCGCAAACACCGCGGCCCGCCTGTGTCAGTTAGCTGTAACTGGGCTGGTTTTATCCCGCTCGATCAACGCGTAGGCACTGTGATTGTGGATCGATTCAAAATTCTCCGCCTCGACCACGTACGCATCGATCAAGGTCTCGGCGTTCATCGCGGCGGCAACATCACGAACGATGTCTTCGACGAACTTGGGATTGTCGTAAGCGCGTTCGGTGACAAATTTCTCGTCCGGTCGCTTCAATAAGCCAAAAAGTTCGCAAGAAGCCTGGTCTTCAACTTTGCGCACTAGATCTTCAATCCACAGGAAGCCGTTTGTGCGTGCGGTGACGGTCACATGCGAACGCTGATTGTGCGCGCCGTATTCCGAGATTTTCTTCGAACACGGGCACAGCGAGGTCACTGGCACTACCACTCGAGTAGTGTGTTTGTACGCGCCGTTTTCAATGGAGCCAATGAAAGTCACTTCATAATCCAATAGGCTTTGTACGCCCGAAATAGGGGCGGATTTATTGATAAAGTAGGGAAAAGTCATTTCGATGTAGCCTGATTGCGCCTCGAGACGTTCGGTCATCTGGCGCAGCATGTCTTCGAAATTTTCGACTGAAATCTCACGCTCGCGGGTGTTCAAAATTTCGATAAAGCGCGACATGTGCGTGCCTTTGAAATCATGTGGCAAGAACACATACATATTGAAATTGGCGATGGTGTGCTGCACGCCGTCGCTCTTATCGGCTACACGCACCGGATGTCGAATGCTCTTGATGCCGACCTTGTTGATGGCGATTTGGCGCGTGTCTGCCAAACTTTGTACATCGGGCATGCCGATAGGTTCGCAAATCTGATTCATGGCTTTTCTCATTGCTGTGACAGCTTGATGACTCTATTAGAGGGGTGCCAAAGTATAAACGCTAAGAATAGTTGAGTAAATTACTCGGGCATAGGGGCTTTAGATAGTTAAGTTGGTACTCATAAAGATCTATTTGGATAGCAGCTGGCGAACCCGGGCTTCTATCCCGATTGCATCAAGGCCACAATCGGCCAGCATTTTTACGGGGTCGCCGTGCTCGATAAAACGATCGGGCAGGCCCAGGTGAAAAATGGGCGTGCGTATCCCGAGTTCGATCAAGGCCTCTGCACACGCTGCACCGGCGCCTCCGGCAATTGCGTTTTCTTCAAGCGTCACCAGTATCTGATGGCTTTGCGCTAACTGCTTTAGCAAATCCATATCGAGAGGTTTCACAAAACGCATGTCTGCAACGCTGGCATCCAGCGCGTCGCCAACTTTGAGTGCGGGACTCACCAAGCTGCCAAACGCAATTAACGCGACCGCAGTGCCTTGGCGACGCAGCATCCCCTTGCCGATTGCAAAAGGTTCTAAACCTGGCGCCAGATTTGCGCCCGTACCCGCGCCGCGCGGGTAGCGCACAGCCGAGGGCCCTTCATGCTGAAATGCGGTGGTCAGAAGTTGACGGCATTCGTTCTCATCCGAGGGGGCGGCAATCAGCATGTTCGGAATGCAGCGTAGAAAGCTCAGATCAAAACTGCCCGCGTGGGTCGGCCCGTCGGCTCCGACTAAACCAGCACGGTCAATCGCGAGCATTACGGGCAGATTCTGTAGCGCGATATCGTGGATCAACTGATCGTAGGCGCGCTGCAAAAAGGTCGAATAAATGGCTACCACCGGTTTTACCTTCTCACACGCGAGTCCCGCCGCAAACGTAAGCGCGTGTTGTTCGGCGATGCCCACATCAAAATAGCGTTGCGGGTATTCCTGTGAAAAACGCACTAATCCCGAGCCTTCCCGCATCGCCGGCGTAATGGCCACCAGACGCGCATCGTGAGCTGCCATGTCGCATAACCAGTCGCTAAAAACCTGCGTGTAGGTAGGTTTGGCTGCGCTATTTTCTGCAATCCCCGCAACAGAATCGAAACGCGATACCCCGTGATACAGGCAGGGGTTAGCTTCGGCCAGCTCATAGCCTTTGCCTTTTTGGGTGACGATATGCAGAAACTGCGGGCCTTTCAATTGCTTGATATTAGTTAGCGTTTGCACCAGCGCGTTGAGGTCGTGGCCGTCTACCGGGCCGATGTAATTGAATCCGAATTCCTCGAACAAGGTGCCCGGCAATACCATGCCTTTCATATGCTCTTCCGCACGTTTGGCGAGCTCTTTGATGGGCGGCACTACGGACAGCATTTTTTCACCGGCACGGCGTGCTGCGGTGTAAAAGCGCCCGGACATCAGCTTGGCCAGATAGTTTTTGAGCGCCCCGACGTTGGGCGAAATCGACATATCATTGTCGTTCAACACCACCAACAGCGGCAGGTCACTTGCGCCCGCGTTGTTTAGCGCTTCGAAGGCGATGCCGGCGGTCATCGCACCATCGCCAATCACGGCTACCGCGCGCTGGCTGGAGCCGTTTTGACGAAAGGCTGCGGCTATGCCAAGCGCCGCAGAAATCGACGTACTGGAGTGCCCGGTGCCAAAGGCGTCAAATTCGCTTTCGCCGCGACGTGGAAACCCCGCGATGCCTCCGGCCTGTCGCAGCCCCGCCATCTCTGCGCGTCGGCCCGAAAGAATTTTGTGCGTGTAAGTTTGATGCCCCACATCCCACACAATGCGGTCGCTGGGGGTATCAAACACATAATGCAGCGCGAGTGTGAGTTCGACGGTACCGAGGTTAGAGGCGAGGTGCCCGCCTGTGGTCGATACCGAGTCGATCAGGAACTCGCGCAGTTCTACGGCCAGCGCAGGCAAGTCGGTGACCGCCATCGCGCGCAAGTCAGTGGGGGCATGAATCAGATCCAGCAGCGGAGTGAGCATTTAAAATCCCCGCTCGACGACAAAGTCCGCCAACTCACGCAAACGGTTGGCCTCGGCACCCAAGCCCGCCAGCGCGGTTTGCGCGTCAACGCGTAGCTCCTGCGCCAGTTCGCGCGCGCGGCTTGCGCCGAGCAGACTGACGTAAGTCGGTTTGTTTTGAACCGCGTCTTTGCCCGCGGTTTTACCCAATGTGGCAGTCGAGGCTTCTGCATCCAGCACGTCATCCACCACTTGAAAGGCAAGTCCGATACATTTGGCATAGCGATCCAGACGCGCCATCCCAGGTTCATCTAGTCGCCCGCAGTGCGCGCCTAATAACACCGAGGCGCGAATCAATGCGCCCGTTTTGTGGATATGCATGAATTCGAGTTCTTCCAGTTCGAGAGGTTTACCTACACTGGACAAATCAATAGCTTGCCCCCCTGCCATGCCGCGCGACCCTGCGGCTGCGGCCAATTGCGCAAGCATTTCGAGTTGCTGAGCGGGATCGTCGGTAAGCGTGCGCGCAGAGAGGGTTTCAAACGCCAGGCATTGCAATGCATCGCCCACTAACAATGCGGTAGCCTCATCAAACTCGACATGCACGGTGGGTTTGCCGCGACGCAGACCGTCGTCGTCCATGGCCGGTAAATCGTCGTGTACCAGCGAATAGCCATGGATGAGTTCTACCGCGGCGGCCGCATATTGCACGCGTTCGATGTCGGCGTTGGCGACTTCCCCGGCCGCAAATGCAAGTAGCGGCCGTACCCGTTTGCCGCTGCCCAGCATCGCATAGCGCATCGCGTCGTGCAGACGCGTGGGCGCAATATTAGGTTTGGGCAATAGGGCCGTGAGTACGGTTTCGATGCGCGTTTGGCAGGCTTGCATCCATGCGGCGAAATCAGTCATTGCTGGATTCAGGCTTGAAAGCCTGCAACATGCCGTTTTCGAGAATCCTGACTTGCTGCTCGGCCTCTAGCAATAGCTGTCGGCAATATTGCAATAGCGCCGCGCCGCGCTTGTAAGCGGCGAGCGAAGCTTCCAGCGGCATTTGTCCCGATTCCATTTCGTTGACGATGCTTTCCAGCTCGGCTTGTGCAGATTCGTAATCTTTGGGGGGTGCGGTGGCGCGAGGTTTAGCCATGATTAAAACTACAAAGGAAAGGGCGCTACTTTAACAAAATCAGCGTGGCCCCGCCTGAGTCTTGATCGCACGCGAGAGGCGGCAAAAGGTGGGCCACTATTAAAACGTGAGAAAACACTATGCGCCGACGTCACCCGCGTTGTCACGGATTTCGTTATGATGAACTCATCACCCTTGGGAGCACACAATATGATTGACCTGACTATTAGAGACAATCGCGTAGAAGTCAGCGTGATGGGGCAATTTACGGCTGAGGACTATCGCGAATTCGAAGGGGCTGTGAATTACGGCATCAAATTTCAGGGCACGGTGAACCTGTTGTTTGACCTGCGCGACATGCTGTCCTACAGCTTAGATGTAGCTTGGGAAGAACTTAAGTTTGCGCGCGAACATAAGAGCGATTTTGGCCGCATCGCGGTGTTGACCGGCGACCAGTGGGTAGCCTGGAGTTTGTGGGTAAACCGTATGTTTATGTCGGCGGATATTCAGCTGTTTGACGACCTCGACAAAGCGCAGGCCTGGGTGAGTGTGATGAACTTGCCAATGGCGGCGGAATAAGCTGTTGGCAATACCGTATCAGGCCTAAACGGGGAGTCGTGGGTGCCTAAAAATACTGGCATTGTCATAATACGCGGGGTGTGCATTAAGCTCATCCCATCCCGGTATGCCCATTAAGGGTAGCGGGACGAGCAAGTCGGGTGTATTCAGACGATCCAATGCGAGCCTAGCCTGAGTTTGAATTTGATTCAAAGGCCATAAATTCAAAGTCGGGGCTGGCGATCCAAGCAGCAGACATTTACCAGTCAGCGCAGGGTAGGGCCGCAGCATTTTTTCCAATAGCGCATGTCCGACTACGACGAACTGCATATGGCTACGCACCAAAGCACGCTGCTCCCAAAATAACGCTCGCCATTGGCGTTGCGCGAGCAGCGTAGTCAATGATGCATCATCCGCAATCACCCAAACACCGCTTTCATCCAGCGCCGTCAATGCGTCTCTTCGCCGTCCCCGCTGGGTCCCCGTTTCGGTGGTTATCGCCTCGCCATGCGCGGCATTTAAAGCCGCTTTAAATTGTGGAAAACGTAGCCACACCAAAGCATTCATTACGTCGTGCCAGGTTTCTGTACGTGTCGGGATGCAGCCGGTTAGCAGAATATGCCGTTCGTAATCACGCGCGGGTAAATGTCTTTCCGGCGCTGCGAAATGCAGCGGCAGATTGCGCGCATTGACCAGTCCACGCGCGGTTGCCAGCGTGTTAAGCAAAGCAAAATCGGGCATGCGCTGAGCCAGCGTCAGGTAGATAATCTCATCCCGATAGGGGTCGAAGGCTGGATGATGGAAGTTCAAAGCAGGGATACTGACGAGCAGCATCAATCAATGGAAAATGCCGATGATAGCCGCAAGCCGTCGTAGACAAGACAAGCGTTCGACCCCGATTGAGAGCGTTGTGTACGACGCGCGCATCCGCACCGAACAGTTGCGAGTGTTGTTCAAGACCACGCCGCTGGCGTTGACGGCGGCGCTGGCGGGTGCATTGTTACTGGCCGCTACAGTCTGGTTTGCCGAAGACACGCCCGCGATAGCAGTCAGCATTTGGCTGGCGTGCGTACTGATTGATTTCATTTGGCGTCAGGCAATCTGCCATGGTTGGCGACGAGATCTCGATCACGCCGCGCATTCGGTTCGCTGGGCGCACTGGTTTACCGTGGCATGTTTTATGGGCGGCTGGCTGTGGGGACTGGGCAGTGTTGCCTTGATCCAGCCCGGAATGCCGGTGCAGGAACTGATGGTGCTATTAATGTTGTCGGCCGTGGCGTCCAGCTCGGTGCCAACCTTTGGCGCGTATCTGCCCGCGGCGTACGCGTATTTTTTGCCGTCGATGCTGCCATATGGCGTTTGGGCGCTGGCGCAGAACGATCCGATGCACTGGGGACTCGCCACGCTCGATGCGCTGTACATGGCGATTCTTGCCTGGCTTTGCTGGCGCGCAAATGCCGATCTGGCCTCGGCGATCCGGCTGCGTTTCGACAACCAGACGCTGGCCGAGACCCTGACGCGGCAAAAGGCCGAGGTCGAAGCGGCAAGCCTCGCCAAGTCGCGCTTTCTGGCTGCCGCCAGCCACGACCTGCGCCAGCCGGTGCATGCAATTGGCCTCTTTATCGGCGCCTTGCGCCGTACCGAGCTAACCGCCGAAGCGAGTGAACTGCTTGAGCACATCGAGGCATCGGCGCGCGGGCTCGATCATCTATTCGCCACGCTGCTGGATATCTCCCGGCTCGATGCCGGCGTGGTCGAAACGAACCCGCGTCGCTTCGCGCTCGGTCCCTTGATCGCACGCTTGTGTCGCGAGTTTCGCGCCGAAGCGGAAACCAAAGGCCTGGCGTTGCGTTGCCGCCCGACCGCGCTGTGGGTCGAGGCCGACCCCTTACTGACCGAACGCGTGCTGCGCAATTTTTTATCCAATGCGATCCGTTACACAGAAGCGGGAGGTGTGCTGGTCAGCGCCCGATGGGGCGCGCAAATACGGCTTGTCGTCGCCGACACCGGCCCCGGCATCCCGGCGGCGCTGCACGAAAAAATCTTCGAAGAATTCTTTCAGCTCGGCAACCCCGAGCGAGACCGTCACCAAGGTCTGGGACTGGGGCTGGCCATCGCCCGTCGTCTGGCGGCGTTGATGGCGTGCCCGCTGACGCTTGCGAGCGTGCGGGGCCGCGGCTCTGTTTTTGCTCTTGCGCTACCGCCGAGTGCGGCTGTCCCCGCTGCGCCGGAATCGCCCGCCGCCGTCGTGCCCACCGGACGCTTGATCGTGGTGGTCGACGACGAGATCGATATCCAGCATGCGATGCGCGAGCTGCTCGTGCGCTGGGGGCATCGTGTGCTGACTGCGGGCTCGGGCGACGAATTGCTCGCCACGCTGGCCGACATGGCGGACGTGCCCGACTTGATCCTTGCCGATTACCGGCTGCGCGACGGCGAAAACGGCCTCGACCTGGTCGAACGCCTGCGCGAGGAATACAACGTCGAGATACCTGCGCTAATCCTCACCGGCGACACCGCACCGGAGCGTCTGCGCGAAGCGCTTGTGCGCGGCCACCGCTTGCTGCATAAACCGGTGCGGCCTTACGCGCTCGAGCACGCGTTGGCCGAAGCGCTCGGCGGCATCGACCCGGCCTAACCGGGGTCAGAGTGCTTCCACACAGCGTTTCAACCTAAAAACCGCAGTTGACTGTTCTAAAAACGCAGGAACACTTTACGGTGTTGAGTCAGAATCACGCGCAGCCTCAGCGTATGGGTGAATCGCGACGCACCTGCTGACACGTCCAACTGATAAATGTCTAATCTCGTCATAAGTCTTAAGACCCCGAGCGAGACTTTGGGGGAATGGTTGCGCCGTGCCGGTCGGTCAATACTAGGGACACGCTGATTTATTTGCAGCTGGACGGCTCGAAGTGATTGATGAGCTGCGAGAATCGGCGTGGTGGAAGTTGAATGGAACTGACGATGCAAA
>JAYWDZ010000067.1:0-2254 GCA_043779595.1 Nitrosomonadales bacterium | reverse complement strand
CTTTCTTGCAGCGTTTGCCAACTGCTCTCCAGCGCTTGCAGACCCCCTAGTCCGCGAAATATCTGGGCCTGGCGATCTTTATTTTGAACGTGCAAACTCATAAGCACCGGAGAAATTTCAAACCAATTTTACCTTAAGCAGTAACATAGTCTCTGTCAGCTGGCTTCAGGCCGGCATGGTTCATGCCGACCCTTGGCAGCAGTGCGTGACGCAATGGCGGCATGTGCGCATATAGATACTTAATCATTAGTACCCTGGACTTAACCGTTACCCTTTGTCAGTTGCTTGCATAAAGATATCCTGCATTTTTTTCACATGACATCGAGTTACACCTTGGTGTGTCGGTAGCGTTAGAATTTCGCGTGCGAATAATTCTGCATTAGGGTACCGTTCCCGTCTTTTGAACATCTTATCCAATCCGGGGATATCAGGCAACGCATAAGGATACATTTTGGATACACCAAGTCCCGACTCACGTAGCCGCCGGTAAAGGCGTTCGCGCAAGTCGCGATTTGTTATCAGCAATGGATAACGCAACAATGGTGTATGCTGAGCAGCCCGGCGCAAGCACGTCAGGTCTACTACCGCAGTGGCATCGATTCTGGCAAGCATAGCGCCTATCCATTCCTGTACGCCATGGGGAGTGCTCCGATAGAGTCCAATATTCCTAGCCAGGTGCGATTCTACATGGAAACTCACCGGCGCGATATTCAGCAATGGTTTAAATCTCGTGGTTCCGATATGCAGGAAAGGCAGGCGGGCAGCCAGCCCATAGACATGCGGCGAAAGCAAAATGTTATATAGCCTAGTCTTCAATTGTGCGGATAAGCGGCCAGTTGTATTGGACGTAGCCGCAGGCATCATTTGCGCAAGGCCGGCGTCGAATGATTTATCGCGATACAAAATAGCGCCTCCACCGAGCAGACTCACGGGCTTGCCGCGGCCAAAACTTTGGATAATCAGGTCTCCGCGGATGGGTGAATCACTAACGGGGTTCAATAAATATTGGGCACTATCTTCGATTAAAAGTATCTCGGCATTATTGGCAATCTCTCGCAGAAGTTCCATTCTTTCTTCTACGCCTAGGAAATTCACGCCGATAATTGCGATACTGCGCGAAGTGATCTTTTGCAGCAATTGTTCGTGGTCCAACCATGGCGTATTCGGATGAAGATCTACCAGCACCGGTTTAGCGCCGGCATACAAAACCGCGCTGATCAGGTCCGGACACCCATATGCAGGCAATAATATCTCTGGCGCTGCATGGTTGCGGCGCGCGCTGGCGATTTTTACGGCCGCGGCTAATGCGGCGGTGCCAGAATGAAATAAGCGGATTTTGTAGGGTTCGAATAGGCTCTCGATCGAACATTTTTGGGAGTCGTCCTGATTAAGCGAGATTCTGTCCCCTACCGGCGGCAACATATAAAACATTCAGCGCCTCGACGGTTCCCATGTAGTCATTCGCTTACCCAGTAAGAACACCACAGTGGCATGTACTATGGCCATGTTTGCCTGAATAAAGAAAAACGAGAGCTTCACGGCAGGCACATTTCGGAGTGGCTTAACAAGAAAACCCGCCGCCGCCAACCCATAAAATATAATTTGAAGAAACAGACTGGCGCGATATATCCAGTGTATAGGGTATATGACGATATTTGCAGATAATAGCAGAAGCAAAAACCATGGGACCAGCCAGCGCAGTATTTTATGACTCCATACTTGATATGAAAATAGGCCGAAGCGAAAGGGATTCAATACCTGTGGTGTTGCAAAAATAGCCGTGATGCCGCGGATCACAGTACGCAGTTTCCGTTGGTACTCGCGCTGGGTGTCTTTTATATCCGTATAGTAACCATGTACTTCGGAATCGGATACAGCAACATAGCCTTGACGTGCGCTATTCAAGGCAGTGTTGAAGTCACTCGGTACATTAATGTCCCAGTCTTTGCAGACAACACGGCGCGCTGCGAAAAAAGATCCGCTCAATCCAACAAGGCTATTACTCGTGGATTCCAACCTGCGCAACCACATTTCATATTTTACGTAGACCCCCTCGCCTATCACCTTCCCATTTTCGCTGATAAATCTATCTTCACTTGAAACCGCCCCTATCTTCAAATCCGCGAAGTTTTTGACGATCAAACGGATTCCGTCCGCGGGTATTTGAGTGGCCACGTCCGAGAAAACTAGTACATCCCCACGCGCTGCTTGAATGGCGTGCCACTGTGCATATTCTTTTCCTTTCCTCTCGTTG
>JAYWDZ010000066.1:0-5657 GCA_043779595.1 Nitrosomonadales bacterium | reverse complement strand
GCTGCGCTTTGGGCATCGCGGCCATCGCGGCCAAGTCGCCGTATGACAGCGTATGACCGGAAGGAACATAGCAGCTAAAGGGGCCAGATGCGGCCAGGAGCGGTTCGTCAGACCGCTCACTGCGACCGTCAGGTCATCGGCCAAAGGCGACGGTCTGGGACGGCATCGCAGACTTCCCGAATGCCTGCTTTGCGTCGCCAATACCAAGCGCTTACTATCGGCTTAAAGCCAACGTCCGACTATTGGCTTAATCTCCTTCGTCGAAAAATTGCGAGTCTGGGGCGGGGTTGATGCGGGGCTTGATTAAACACGCGTGCTCGACCTGACTAGTAGATCGAAGTACATTCAAACCAAATAAACTGGAGGCGTGGCAGCGTGCATCTACACTCATATAAAATAAAGAATTACAGGCGGCTGCGAGATGTCCACATCGAGCTTGCCTCTGATATTTCAATCTTTGTTGGGTCGAACAACAGCGGTAAGACATCGGCCACTCAGGCACTGTACGCATTTGCCTCCGGCTCGAAGGACAAGTTTTCCTTGTACGATTTTAGTTCGGCTTGCTGGAAAGATTTTGACACCCTCGGCAACCTTCCGGAGGGCGGTGTTGAGCAGCCAAAGTTTCCTTCGATAATTTTGGATCTTTGGTTCGAGGTGACCGCGAACGACCTGTATCTTGTGATGCCGCTGTTACCGAGTACGACGTGGCAGGGGACGCAAGTCGGCATTCGGATAGAGCTCGCACCACGCAATCCCGAGGAGCTTCTGGGAAAATTCCGCACGGCCTGTGCGGAAGCTCAGGCGATGGCCGCCGCTTTGGAAAAGCGGGAGAATGAGAAATATGTGCCTTGGCCCAAAAGCCTGACCGACTATCTCAAGAAAGAACTTCTGAATGAGTTTGAGTTTAAACACTACGTTCTTGATCGGGCTCAGTTCGATGAAGTTCACAATCCCCAGGAAGGATACGAGCCGTTGCTGCTTGGTAAGGAGCCTGGCGGCGTAGCGATCCTGAAATCGCTTATCAAAGTCGATCACCTTAGTGCGCAACGGCATCTGGCCGACCCGGCTGCGGGCACAGGTACGGGCGCAGGTCGATCAGAAGACCTCTCCAAAAGATTAAGCAGGTTCTACAAGCGGAATCTCGATCAACGGCAGGAAGACCATCGCGCACTTAGGGCGCTCTTCGACTCAGAGACCGGTCTGAATGAACATTTGGCCGACGTTTTCAAAGACACTCTCGGTCGCCTCTCAAAGCTCGGCTATCCAGGCCTCCATAACCCTCAGCTGGAAATCAAGTCGGCACTCAATCCAGCTACGATCATGAGCAGCCAGGATGCTCGCGTGCACTACGTTCTAGGTGACGGCGCAGAGGCTCTGAGGCTTCCCGACACCTACAACGGCCTCGGTTTTAAGAACCTCATCTATATGGTGGTAGAGATACTCGACCTTCACGGCAGATGGGTCGCGGACAAGGAGCAACGCGCACCACTGCACCTGATATTCATAGAGGAGCCCGAGGCGCATCTTCACGCCCAGCTTCAGCAGGTTTTCATTAGAAACGTCCTTGATCTCATGAAGAGCGGCGAAGAGGATGGCGGCGCTTTTCATAGTCAAACGGTCGTAACGACCCACTCGCCTCATATCCTGTATGAACGCGGCTTCCAACCTATCCGATATTTCAGGCGGCAGAACATTGGTGACGAGCAGACGACCAAGGTTTTGAACCTCTCCGCGTTTTACAGTCAGACCCCGAACGAGCGGGATTTCCTGCAAAGATATCTGAAGCTGACGCACTGCGACCTCTTCTTTGCGGACGCGGTCATTCTCGTCGAGGGCAACGTCGAGCGGCTCCTGCTCCCCGTGATGATTGACGAGGAGGCCACCTCGCTCCGGTCTGCCTGCCTGTCCATTCTGGAGGTAGGCGGTGCCTTTAGCCATCGTTTCAAGTTGCTGATTGAGTTCCTCGGTCTTGTTACGCTCGTGATCACCGACTTGGATAGTGTGAAGCTCGTTCCTGCCGCTGAGGAGGATGAGGACGAAGATACGGAGTTCGAGGTTCCAAACACCGAAGCAGACCGGCCGCCTGTGAAAAAGTCCGGCAAGACATGTTTGCCATCTGAGCCCGACGCGCTCACTTCAAACCAAACTTTGATTCAGTGGCTACCAAAAAAGCAAACAGTTGCGGAACTGCTCGCTGCGACCGACGCCGAGAAATTACATCAAGCGGAAGGCGGCAACGGCTTCAAGGTTCGCGTGACTTATCAAGTCCCGACGGATGTAACATGGAATGGCACGACGGCCAGCCTTTGCGGACGAACGCTGGAAGAGGCCTTCGGGCTTGAAAACGCGGCATGGTGCCAGGCTTCGGCTCAACGGCACCTCGGCTTAAAACTTCGTGGGGACCCTGAAACACCCGCCGATCTAGCGTCCGGCCTTCACAAACGAGTCAGTGGAAAATCGTTTGATAAGACGAAATTTGCACTAGGCGTGCTAACCGAACTCCCTGCGAATTGGAATGTGCCGCTCTACATCAAAGAGGGTTTGCAATGGCTTGATAGCGTGGTCAGTCTTGAACTGCCTGCACCGCTACTGGAGGCAACCGAGCCCGTGGCTGCCGCAGCCGCAGCAGGGGCGGCGGAATGACCAGCCGCGCTCAGCAAATAGATACCGAGGCAGATCGAGAGCTTTACGGCTGCCTGAACGCGTCACCGCCGCGAAGTTTCCTAATGATCGCGGGAGCGGGTTCGGGGAAAACCACCTCTTTGATTAAGGGACTCACTGAAATCCTCAACAAGCACGGCGAGAGGCTGAAATTGCGTCGGCAGAAGGTCGCTTGCATCACTTATACGGTCATCGCAGCCGGGGAGATTTGGGCGGACGTGGGGAACAATCCCCTAGTCCACGTCTCGACAATTCACAGCTTCCTTTGGTCGATGGTACGGTCATTCCAGTCCGACATCCAAGAGTGGGTGGCAAACCGGATTGACGAAAAACTCTTGAAACTACGGGAGACAGCGGAAAATTTTGGGCCTCGCGTGCAGCAACGCACGCGCGACAAGAGCCAGAGCGACATCACCCGCTATGAACAGCAACGGTCGCGGATTAGTCAGGTACGGTCGTTCACCTATGGCACGGGTAGCGACTATATGAATGGAATCCTCGGTCACGACGACATCTTAAAAATGGCACCGCAGTTCATTATTGAGCGCCCGTTGATGCGGAATCTTCTTGCCCAACAATACCCGTTTCTTTTTGTCGATGAGAGCCAGGACACAACTGAGAACGTTGTGATAGCTCTCAAGGCGGTAGATGAGGAGCTGGGAGATAAGTTTTGTCTCGGTTTTTTTGGTGACCCGATGCAGCGCATCTACCCGACAGGGATCGGTGCAATATCAGCCGGTCTGGATTGGGCAAACATAACAAAGCCAGAAAATTTCCGATGTCCTGCAACTGTACTCAATGTCGCTAATGCGATCCGTCGCGACGGGGATGGCCTAATTCAGACGCGTGGTCGGATGACTGGAGCGGAGCACGCTCAGGTCAGCGTTCCAGGAAGCGCGCACATCTTCATCCTGCCCCTTGACGAGAGACGCGATCACCGAGTTTCTCAGGTGCGCGCCTGGGCTGCTAGGGAAAACGACGACCCCGCGTGGCATGCAGATGGAGGCGATGAAGCCGTAAAGCTCCTAGTCATTGTCCACCGAATGGCCGCTAAGCGGCTGGGATTTGGCGATCTGTACGCGGCGCTGAATGACGAGGCCCCAGAAAAGTTCAAGAACGGATTTCTGGACGGAACCGCGTGGCCAGTGCGTCCCTTCAATAAATTTGTGTTGCCGCTTGTGAGCGCCAGCAAGAATAGCAACGAGTTCGAGGTGATGCGGGTTCTCAGAAGCCAATCGCCGCTCTTGGCCCGCGAAAACCTGAGCGGGGTCAACGTGGCTGAACGGCTTGGCGAGTTGCATCGATTCACCGAGAGTCTTCTGCAGATGATGGAGCCGGGATCTGGCGCAACCAATGCCGATGTTCTCCGTCATGTTCATGAATCGAGGGTTATCGTCCTCGATCCGAGGGTCCTCACGTATTTGAATCTGCTAGTTCCAGCCGAAGCCGAGGAAGGCGATAGTACCGATGCTGCTGAGGATCAGGACGACGGCGAAGAACTGACCAAGGAAGTCGTGGCCATGGACGCCTTCCTCGCGTGCCCAGCATCGCAGTTCTGGGGTTACTACAAGTACGTGAACGACGACTCTCCATTTTCGACACAGCAAGGCATTAAGGGTGCGGAATTTGAGCGCGTGCTTGTTGTATTAGATGATGACGAGGGTACCCACGTGCAGTTTTCCTATGATAAATATTTGGGAATCAAACCGCCCTCAGAAAGGGACGAGGTAAACAGGCGCGAGGGCAAAGAAACGGCAGTCGAGAGGACTAGGCGTCTCTTTTACGTATGTTGTACGCGTGCTTTGAAAGATTTGATTGTCGTGCTCTTTACGACCGATGTTGCAGCGGCCCAACGTCAGATCACAGCGCTCGGTCTTTTTCCGGCGAATGCGATCCATCTGGAAGACGAGCTCACGGCAAACTGACTTCCTCCACACTAGAAAATATTGGCGCGGATCAAGCTATTCGAATTCCCTTACCAAGGTATGGTTCATACGTGCCAATGATCGGCAGCGCGTTCTTTACTGCTGTGCGTGCTATTGATCGCTTTGGGTCGGGAGCACTAGTTCGAGTTCTTGGGAAGCGGACATTCACGATGATCTGTGTGGCATTACGCGCGAACGGCTGGAAAGGCCGACAACCGGACATGTCGCGCGGTCAGTCAGAGAGTCCGAAATGGGTCGAAACTTGCCAGTGGCTGGGCTTCTCGGTCACGTAGATACCGTCAAATTAGAACCGTCATTCAGCACACCTGGTTTCCCGCTCATTGCGCGCAATCCGGCGGGACTGTTCCCAGCTGATAATGGCGCGTTTCCGCTCTGCGCCCCAGCGATACAATCCTGCCTCGCCGTTTTCACGAATCACCCGGTGGCAGGGAATCAGGATGGCAATAGTGTTGCGCGCCATCGCAGTGCCGACTGCGCGCTGCGCTTTAGGCTGCGCGGCCATTGCGGCCAGGTCGCCGTATGACGGCGTATGACCGGAAGGAATCCGCAGCAGCGCTTCCCACACCTTGATCTGGAAATTGGTGCCCCGCAGCAGCAGGCTTGGCGGTCAGGGTTCGGTGAATCTCTCAAATGCCCGTTATATTATTTTCGGCATTCCTCAGAACTGTTTGCCTGCTCGAGATAAGCGATTAGGTCTGTGCGTTCTTTTTTGTTTTTAACTCCGGCATAGCCCATCGTCGTGCCGGGGACGACTTTCATGGGGTTGATCAGAAAACGGTCAAGCGTTTTTTTGCTCCAAACAATTTGCGAATGCTTCATTGCGCCCGAATACGCGAACTCCGGCACGCTTCCCGCGCGTCGGCCGATGAGGCCGCAGTGCTTCGGGCCGGTGCGATTGTAGGCGAGCGAGTGGCATGCCTGGCAGCGCGCGTAGATCGCTTCGCCCGCATGCGGATCACCGGTCAATCGGGTGGTTTCCGGCGCCGAAAGCGCTGTGCCCGTGGCAAACGCGAACGCAACGCCGGTGAGTAGTCGCGTCAGCGTTGCCAT
>JAYWDZ010000065.1:0-14303 GCA_043779595.1 Nitrosomonadales bacterium | reverse complement strand
AAGAACTACACCAAAACCCAGCCCTTGCAGTTTGAAGAATTTGCCCCGCTGATAGCGTGGTGGAACGAGCGCAAAGAGAGCGCGCAGGCGTGGAAGCTTCCCGCCGCGGACATCCTCGCTAACGGCTGCAATCTCGACCGCAAGAACCCGACCTTGAAGCAGGACATCGCCCACCTGCCACCCGAACAACTGGTGGCAAGCATCCTCGCCAAAGAGCGGCAAATTATCGAGATCATGGAACGGGTGCAGGCGCTGTTGAAGGAGCCGCTGTGAATCAACGTATTTTTCAGACATCGTCTGAAAAATTGCAGACAGAGTCTGTAATTCTAGGCTTCCGAATTTGCCAGACACCGTCTGGCAAATTCAAACAGCCAAATGGAGAGGATGATGAGTGATCTTTTTCTGATGTATCAAACGCCTGACGGCCACACTCAAATTAACGTCAGGCTGAATGGCGACACCTTATGGCTTACACAGCAGCAACTTTCCGACCTCTATCTGAGCACGCCGCAGAATATTACGCAGCACATTCGCGCTATCTATGCAGCAGGAGAGCTTGAGGAGGCTGCAACTTGTAAGCCGTACTTACAAGTTCGCCGGGAAGGCGAGCGTGACGTTAACCGCAGCCTAAAGCACTACAACCTTGATGTCGTGATTGCCCTTGGCTATCGCGTGCGTTCGCATCGCGGCACACAGTTCCGCCGCTGGGCTACTGACACACTGAAAGAGTATCTGGTCAAGGGTTTTGTGCTGGACGACGAACGGCACAAGAGCGGCGAGGACAGCGGCTATTTCGAGGAACTGCTCGCCCGTATACGCGACATTCGTTCAAGCGAAAAAGTATTCTGGAAAAAGGTGCTCGACATCTATTCCACCGCACTCGACTACGATCCCCGCACTGACACATCCAAACAATTTTTTGCCACCGTACAAAACAAAATGCACTGGGCGGCACACGGCCACACCGCCGCTGAACTCATCGCCCTGCGCGCCGACAGCAGCACGCCTGACATGGGTCTCACCAATTGGCCCGGTTCGAGCAAGGGCAGCATCATTCGCAAAGCTGATGTATCGGTTGCCAAGAACTACCTCAACGAGCAGGAAATTGACAGCCTGAATCGCATTGTTAGTGCCTATATCGAACTAGCCGAGCTGCAAGCTCAGGCGCGCCGCCCTATGTTTATGTACGACTGGGCACAGCGACTGGATGCGTTTCTAAAAATGTCGGAACGCGACGTACTGACGCACGCAGGTAGGGTTTCTGCAGAGGTGGCGCAAACCAAGGCTGAGCACGAGTTTGAACGCTACAAGCAGCAACAACTCGCTACATCCAGTCGTGTCGAGCAGGACTTTGAGACCGCGATTGCCAAGCCGATCAAGGCAATAGCGAACAAACGCAAACCGGTTATTGCCAGAAACCGAAAAAACAAGAAGAGCGACACATGAGCAAACCTTGGCCGCGTGTGAAGTTGGGAGACGTGCTGATACGCTCTGACGAGACGGCGCAACCTGATATAGATGCCGAATACAAGGAAATCACGATTCGCTTGTGGGGCAAGGGTGTTATCGAGCGCGGGCGCGTGAGTGGCGCATCAGTCAATGGTCGGCGGTTTATTGCTCGCAAAGACCAGTTCATCGCATCACGCATAGACGCACGCAACGGTGCGATGGGCATCGTACCCGGCGATCTTGATGGTGCGCTGGTCACAAACGACTTCCCACTATTCGATGTGAACCATGATCGGCTGCTATCTCAATACATGGGATGGCTTTGTCGCACACCGGCCTTTGTTGACTTGTGTGCTCGCGCCAGCGAAGGAACAACTAACAGGGTTAGATTGAAAGAGTCGGAATTTTTGAATCTCGAAATCGAAATTCCTGGCGTCGAAGATCAGCGCCGCATCGTGGCACGCATAGACGCAGTACAGCAGCGACTCCAGCAAGCCGACACCTTGCGCTCATCCATCGACCACGACATTGCAAGCCTGCTTGCCGTGCGCTTTCAGGAAACCCTGAAACATGCGGAGTGGCGACCAATGCGGGAGGTTGCACCACTGGTACGTCGAGAAGTGACGATTCATCCTGAAAAAAAGTACTCAGAGTTAGGCATCCGCAGCTTCTTCAAAGGCGCATTCGCCAGGCGAACCATTTCAGGGACAGAGTTCACTTGGCAAAAGCTCTACGAAATAAAATCCGGTGATCTCATTTTTAGTAACATCATGGCGTGGGAGAAGGGGATTGCACTGGCTGAGCCAGTACACGATGGATGCGTTGGCAACCACCGAATGCTCACGTGTGAGGCGAAAGCAGGTAGGTTGCATCCAGCGTATCTCAACTATTACTTCACGACAGAAGAAGGCTTCTCGAAAATTTATGCGGCGTCGCCCGGAACGGCAGCACGGAATCGTACGCTGACTGCTGATTCACTAATGGATATAGTTGTGCCTTGTCCAGCAATCAATCAGCAAAACGCATTTTCATTATTGCGCCAGAAATTACGCGACGTGACGATTTATAGAGGAGATTCACAAATCGAAAATGAAGCGCTACTAAAGTCATTGATTCAAAATGTATTGGCATTGGTCAATTGAAATAGCTACTAATCTAAGAGGAACAGATGAAGGTAAAACTTTTTGGCATTGAACTGCGAACTGGAAACGGAATCTCGTTGGCTGATTTTTTCAGCTATCTTGCCTCTAGCCCACAAAGCTCAATTGAGTACAACGGCCACCCACGGTTTTTATACGTATCTGAATCAGGCGACTATCATTTAGGCCTGCTAATTTCCACGAAAGATCAAAAGAAATTTTTAGAGTTATCACAATCAGGAGGTGATGTAGAGATAGTCGCTCGCGATGTCAGCGAAGGCTCACAACTTGCTGATTTCAATTTTTTCTTGATCCATAAAAAAACGGGAAGGGGCATCTACCAGCATTACCATCACTCGTGCTCAGCAAATCAATTTGGCTACTTAGCTAGAAAGCACTACGAAGAGTTCAAGACAAAGAGGGTTGCAAGCGAGACAGGTGTTAATTCATCTGAGACCGAACTCAAATCAGCAAGAAAAAAATATGCAGGAACGCTTGAATGGACTCAAATGGTTCGCCCAGAGACATTTGACGCGCTCGTTTCGCATTTATCACAAATACGCTCTTTTGATTTCAAATTTTCGACCATTAGCGATAAGGAGCCGGTATTCAGACCCCTGTCAAATATAGCCAAGTCTGTAACTCAAACCTTTCGATTTACAAAAACCGTTTCAATTAATAACGTCGCTAATGCAATTAAACAGGCTCTCAAGATGTTTAATATAGATAGAGGGAGAATTGATGGAATGGACTCTGATGGCATCGCGCAAGTTATATTTCTGGAATGCAATTTAGATAGTTTTGGTGAATTTGAGTTTGATGCCATTGCGGACAAAATGAAAAAGTTCTTACCGAAAGAGTTTTCAAAGTCTTGGTTTATGCTAGAAATTCTCAAGGCGGCTAAGGGGCAGGAAGCATTACTTGCGACACCTTCAGTGAAATAAATCATGCCTCGCATTCTTACAGTGTTGGTCTATGCGATTCCAATCTTCTGCGCATTTCTTGTTTTCGTATTGTGCTGGTATCTGCATGAACAACTCTCAATGGAAGTGGCATCTTTTTACGCTGAAAAATTGCGTGGCAGCTTATTTGCCGGCTTCTTGACTCTCGGCAGTTTCTTACTGTCTCTTAAGACAGGAATCGTCATAAAAATCAAGGAAGGGCTTTATGACAAGCCCGAATATTTAGAGCGTTTGAAGATTCGTCGTCAAAACAATAAATCGTTATCTCACTATGGCCCACTTCGGCGTTTGAGCGGGTTACTTTCTAGCGCGGTCTTTTCTGCTTTGTGCGCGGCTGCAATCCAGCTCACAGTCGGGCTACTCCCATTTTGGTGGGCGGCGGGGTTGAGCCTTGCGATAGCGACCTTTGCAATGGGACTCTTACTCGCTTCCTTTTTTCTTATTCAAGCTAATCTCACGGATTGGTTCAATTTGCTTGAAGAGGCGTCGTCAAAGGATTGAGGTGTTTGCGATTCATGTAACAAAGAAACTATTCGACAGGGTTAAACGACCCATCACAATTGAGGTAGACCCGCCTACAACCGCCCTCGGCAACTGGTACGCCACAGCCCTGTTTTGGAAACCCCAACTCGCCCTGTTGGTTAACGAACAAACGCTGTTGCCCGTATTGATGCCATTGGCACCTGCAGCATCCTTGGCCGAACGCTTTCCGCCACAATTGGCGACGGTGCTTGCGGCGCATGGCGTAGATCAGGCGTTCATCGCCGCCGAGCTTGCGCAGATGGCTGAGGCGCGATACGCCAAGACCGCAAACCGGAGTGTGGTCGGCGTGATGAATCAGTTCGCGTTTCAGGCCGAGGTCTATCGCGAATACCTCGAAACCGATGCGCTGCTGATGCTTTCTCTGCGGCTGGCAGAAACGCCGTGTAGCCCGCTTTATAAGCGGGCGATTACGCCAGAACACGAATTGAAAGCGGTGGTCGGCAGCGGGCAGCGCTGATACAGGCGCACTTGGAAATTTCTGCATTAAGATGCTGGCTGGCCTGGGTGATAGGGATGTTTGAATGTTCGAAGCAGGTCGAATGTCATGGGTAGCGCTATATGAATAAGCATTGGCAAAACACGTCCCCGCTTTATGCCGGTAATGCAGCGTATCTCGAACAACTGAGCGACAGCGAACTTGCGCCGTGGTTAGCCGAGTCGATTACGCCTGACGTCGGGGGGAGCGAATCGGTTTGTAGTGCCGATTCAGCACAAGTCGCGGTGTTACGACTGATTAACGCGTATCGATATCTGGGCGTGCGCCGTGCCGATCTTGATCCGCTTAAACGCTTCGATATTGCCGATACACCCGAACTCGATCTCCCTTATTACGGGTTGACTGAAGAGGATCTATCCCGCAGTTTTGATACTGGCTCGCTTGTGGGATCTAAACGCGCGCGTCTGGATGAGATTCTGGCGCAACTACAGGCGGCGTACTGCGGCACGCTCGGCGTTGAATATATGCACATCACCGATGTGGCTCGCAAGCGCTGGATACAGGAGCGCATCGAAGGTGCGCGCGGGCGTTTTGGCATTTCGCCAGCGGACAAAACCCGACTGTTACGCCGACTGACCGACGCGGAGACACTCGAAAAATTTTTGCACACGCGCTATGTCGGGCAGAAACGATTTTCACTGGAGGGTGCCGAGAGTCTGATTCCGCTGCTGGACGATGTGATCTCGCGCTGTGCGTTGCACGGTGCCAAAGAAATTGTGCTGGGCATGGCGCATCGTGGGCGCATCAATGTGCTGGTCAACACGCTGGGGCGCTCACTGGGTAGCCTGTATGAACAAGCGACCAACGGTACAGAAGGGTCGACGATGTCGGGCGACGTGAAATACCACCAGGGATTTTCCAACGATGTATCTACGCCGAATGGCTCCGTACATCTGGCGATGGCGTTTAACCCGTCTCATCTCGAGATCGTGCACCCGGTGGTGCGCGGCTCGGTGCGCGCACGGCAGGACCGGCGCGGTGACGTGATGGGCTACGAAGTGGTGCCGGTGATTTTGCATGGCGATGCGGCGCTGTCGGGGCAAGGCGTGGTGATGGAAAGCTTGAATATGTCGCAGACCCGCGGCTTTCGCAACGGCGGCGGCATCCATGTAGTGATCAATAACCAGATTGGCTTCACTACATCGGACCCGCGCGATGTGCGCTCGACGCTGTATTGCACCGACGTGGCCAAGATGGTCGAAGCGCCCGTGTTCCACGTTAACGGTGACGACCCTGAGGCAGTCGCGTTTGCAGTGCAAACCGCAGTGGATTTTCGTTATACCTTCCACAAAAATGCGTTCATCGACCTGGTGTGTTATCGCCGCCACGGCCACAACGAGCAGGACGAACCGCTAGCTACCCAGCCCTTGATGTATCGCCGGATCAACAGCCACCCCACCACCCGCACTTTATACGCTGAGCGCCTGGTGACTGAAGGGGTGGTGAGCCAGGACGAGGTCGATGCACTGGTGATGCAATCGCGCGACAAACTCGAACGCGGCCAATCGTTGAGCCCGCCTCCTGCCTCCAATTTCAGAAAAACCTACACCGTGGACTGGAGCCGCTATCACGGCGGCAGTATTCGCGATCAAACCGACACACGACTGGCTGCCGCGCGTTTGCACTTTCTGGGCGAGCGCATCACTACTTTGCAACACGATATTGAACTGCACCCTCGCGTACAAAAAGTGGTCGATGATCGGCGCCGCATGCTGGCAGGGGAATTGGCGGTGGACTGGGGTTATGCAGAAAATCTGGCGTATGCAAGCTTGCTGGATGTTGGCATCAATGTACGCTTGAGCGGGCAGGATTCTGCGCGCGGCACTTTTTTTCATCGGCATGCGGTGTGGCACGATCAAAAACGCGAGCGGCGTCAAAGCGGCGTGTACGTGCCACTCGAGCATCTGCATGGCGCGCAAGGCAATTTCAGCGTGATCGACTCGCTACTGTCGGAAGAGGCAGTACTCGCGTTCGAGTACGGCTATTCCACCGCCGACCCCGATACATTGGTGGTGTGGGAAGCGCAATTCGGTGATTTTGCGAACGGGGCGCAAGTGGTGATCGACCAGTTCATCACCAGCGGCGAAGCCAAGTGGGGGCGGTTGTGCGGGCTCACGCTGATGCTGCCGCATGGCTTTGAAGGCCAAGGCCCGGAACACTCCTCGGCGCGCATCGAGCGTTATCTGCAACTCTGTGCGGAAGACAATATCCAGGTGTGCGTGCCGACGCTGCCTTCGCAGATGTTCCATTTGCTGCGGCGGCAAATGCTGCGGCCCTTGCGCAAGCCTTTGGTGATCTTTAGCCCTAAGAGTTTGTTGCGCAATCCGGTTTCAAGCTCATCGCTGGAGGAACTCAGCGAGGGTAGCTTTCGTGTGGTGATCGACGACCCACGTGCGCCCGAAGATGCAACGCGCGTGGTGGTATGTTCGGGCCGGGTTTGGTTTGACCTTGAAGCGGCGCGGCTTGCGCGCGGGCTGGATCAAGTTGCATTGGTGCGCATCGAGCAGCTCTACCCCTTCCCCGAAGAAACGCTGCGCGCGGTGTTAGCGAGTTACCCTAAAGTCAGTACGCTGATATGGGCTCAGGAAGAGCCGATGAATCAGGGCGCGTGGTACCAAGTGTGGCACCACTTGAACCGCTCTGCGCCGAGTGGACAGCGCTTTCATTACGCCGGGCGGGCTGCCGCCGCTGCACCTGCATCGGGTTACACGGCCCGGCATAAGGCGGAGCTCGACGCGTTGCTGCAGGATGCATTGGAGAGCCCATTTTGAAAGTTGAAATAAAAGTCCCACCTTTATCTGAATCGCTGGCGAGCGGCACTCTGCTCGAATGGCGTAAGCAAATCGGCGATCAGGTCGCGCGCGACGAAACACTGGTTGACCTCGAAACCGATAAAGTCATTCTGGAAATTCCGGCGGCCGCCTCGGGCAAGCTCGTCGAAATCCGTCAGGCCGAAGGTGCGGTAGTGATATCTGACCAAGTGGTCGCAGTCATTGAGACAGCGAGCGATGCGGAGATGGTGCAATCAGCCCCCCTCCCCCCAGTCACTCACACCCCGCCACCCGTAACGCGTGTAAATGCGCAATCGTCGATGACGAAACCTGCGCAAGTAGCGAAAGTATTGAATCAGCCAAAACTAACGCCACCCAAGCGTGCCAACAGCCAAATCGAGAACTCGCCCACTAGCGTTGCAGAAGGCCCCGTCCGTCGCGAAAAAATGTCGCGCCTGCGCAGCCGCGTCGCCGAGCGTTTGGTCGCCGCACAGCACAGCGCGGCGATGCTCACCACGTTTAACGAAGTGAACATGCAAGCGGTCAACGAATTACGCCAGCGCTACAAGGCCGAGTTTGAGGTGAAGCATGGCGTCAAGCTAGGTTATATGTCGTTCTTCGTGCGGGCGGTGTGTGTGGCGATGCAGCAGTTTCCCGTCGTCAACGCCGCTATCGACGGTGACGAGATTGTGTGGCACGACGATATCGACATCGGTATTGCAGTCTCCACTCCGCGGGGTCTGGTCGTCCCTATCCTGCGCCGCGCACAAACCCAATCCGCAGCCCAGATTGAAGCTGCGATTGCTGACTTTGCGTTGCGTGCAAAAGAAGTGCGCCTCACATTAGACGATCTCGCGGGCGGCACTTTCAGCCTCACTAATGGCGGCGTGTTTGGCTCGTTGTTATCTACGCCTATCCTGAATCCACCGCAGTCCGCCATCCTCGGCATGCACAAAATCCAGGAGCGTCCCGTCGCGGAAAATGGCCAGGTTGTGATCCGGCCCATGATGTACCTGGCCCTCACCTACGATCATCGTTTGGTAGATGGGCGTGACGCGGTGCAGTTTCTGGGGGCAATCAAGGAAGTACTGGAAGCGCCGGAGGATTTACTGCGCGAGGTGGGATAACTCACCTTCCAGATTTCTAACGCGCACGAATCAACATGGCCCCGCCTCTCAATCAAACTCCGCAGCAGGCTGCAATCAACCCACATCGGCAATTGGGTCGGGGGATGGCGCTGATAGCCAGTGTGTTAATGCTGGGGCTACTAACGCTCTTTTTTAATAACAACCTCGATCAGAGCAATAACCCAAACGGCCAGCTCCAAGTGGCTGCAGGTGCTGAACTGGTTTTGAAGCGCAGCAGCAATGGTCACTACATATTTCCGGGGACCATCAATGGTCAGCCCGTGACTTTTCTACTCGATACCGGAGCCACTTTCGTCTCGATACCGGCACATCTGGGTGAGCGACTGGGTCTCGAAGCGGGCGCGCGGGAGCAAGCCCTTACCGCGAACGGTATGGTCGAAACGCGAGCGACACGAATGAACGAGTTAGCCTTTGGCCCATTCAAATTGCACGATCTACCCGCGAATCTCAACCCCGGCATGACGGATGATTTTATTTTGCTAGGGATGAGTGTATTGCGGCATATTGAGTTTACGCAGCGGGGCGATACGATGGTATTGCGGCCTCTCACCCCTGCGCCACCCTAGCAGTCGCCTCGACTTTCAAACTCGCCCAGCTATAGCTGCAATGACGGGTGATGCTTGCAACGCATCGGCGAAAAAATCTGGTGGCGTTTACTCGCTCAAACCTTTCATCAATAACGCAGCGACCGTTTCATTCAACCCAGTCTCATTGGCCAGTGCTACAGCCTGAATTTGCTTTACCAAAGCGCTATCGAGCTTGACTGCAAATGGCACCAATCCTTGCGCTTGATCAAGTTTGCGCTGCTCGCGACGGTCTTGTGCTGCACCGGCAGCGCTGCCAAATCGATCAGGGCTGCCAGAGCGTTTCATCTCGCTATTTATTTTGAGGCCCGCGTTCTTGTGTAAGTCGGTATTCTTCATTGGATTTCCTGTTTAGAAGTGGTGGGGTCAAGACTGTGCCGGTGGCATTGTTGGAAAGTGGGCACCGCAGTATAGGCAGTTCTTGCCAGCGGATTTCAGCAGATAGCATAAGCGATGCTGGCAGCAGCGTAGAATTCCTCGCTTTTGTTCCGATACGGTATTGCACATGGCGCTCAAAGCCACGATTTACAAAATCGACCTGCAAATTGCAGACATGGATCGGCACTATTATGCTGATCACACGCTGACAATTGCGCGTCACCCTTCAGAAACCGACGAGCGCATGATGGTGCGTGTGTTGATGTATGCGCTGCATGCGCAGGAAGGGATTGCTTTCACCAAGGGCTTGTTTGACGTAGACGAACCTGATGTTTGGGTGAAGGACATGACTGGAGAGATCAAACTCTGGATCGATACGGGCCAACCCGATGAAACCCGACTACGCAAAGCCTGCAGCCGCGCAGATAAAGTGATCGCTGTGTGCTTCAGTAGCAGTTGCGCTGTATGGTGGAAACTGATTGAAAATAAATTGTCACGGCTGAATAATTTGACCGTGCTGCAGCTACCGTCCGAAACCAGTCAAGCATTAGCCGCACTCGCCGAGCGCACAATGCAATTGCAATGCATGGTGCAAGATGGCGAAATATGGATAAATACGGAGGGGGCAAGTGTCCCAATCAGGACACAGCCACTCAAAGAATCAGCGAAGAATTAAATGGAAGTTGCGTATGCGTTTCAACGCAGGGCCGTACGGTTTACACAAGCTCGCGGAGGTGGTCACGCTTTAAATATTACATCGCCATTGTATTCTCTCCAGATGTGATTATTAATATAGAAACCTTGGTTTGAGTTCCTGAAGATTCAAATTATCCAATATCGTTTCCAAGCGTATTTGCGCGTTTTTATGCACACTTTCTGTGCGGCTGGCAATGATCAATTCATTTTTCATTGAATGCTCCCAACCGACAAGTTCAGTAACGGTAACCTGATAACCGTGCGATTCCAGTAATAAACATCGCAAAACATTGGTGATATGGCTACCGAATTCGCGCGTATGGATGGGGTGACGCCAAATCTCGGATAGCGGGATTTGGCTCAAAGAACTATTTTTAGTTTTTCGTAAAACGCTGGCCACCTCGGCCTGACAGCAGGGTACTAACACGATGTGCTGCGCCTGCTTGGCTAACGCAAACTTGATGGCATCGTCGGTGGCTGTATTACAGGCATGCAATGCGGTGACGATATCAATCTGGTGCGGTAAGTCCAGACTAAGAATAGACTCTTCCACAGTCAGATTCACAAAAGACATGCGCTCAAAGCTCAATCTTGATGCGAGATCACGGGATTTAACGACTAAGTCTTCTCGGGTTTCGATACCAAAAACATGGCCCACGCTCCTAGATTTCAGAAATAGGTCATATAGGATAAAACCCAAATAGGACTTACCCGCACCATGATCGGCGAGTGTGAGGGTTTTGTGCTCCCCTAGCAGGCTTTGCAACAGCGGCTCGATGAATTGATACAGGTGATAAACCTGTTTCAGTTTGCGACGGCTGTCCTGATTGAGCTTGCCGTCGCGCGTAAGAATATGCAATTCTTTAAGCAATTCCACCGACTGTTCCGGCTTGATTTCAGGGATTCGATTCACAGGAATATTTCGGCTATTACCAAGCGTACTAGTTTACCGCTGCTGCAAGGGTTGACGAGTCGTTTAGAATATCGGTTCATCATTAGAAGGATTGCTCATGGCCAAGCCCAATTATTCATTCGCCAAACGTCAACGCGAGCTCGAGAAAAAAACCAAAAAAGAGGAGAAACGTAAAAATAAAACCGAAACCAAGCCGGATTCGGAGGAAGCGCTATTGCCGGACAGCTCCAGCGAATCGCCCCCGATAGCATCTACTGGCAGCTAGTAAGCCATACCGCCTGTTGGCATCTATCAACTTCAGCGGTTTTATTAGTTTCCTCTCCTCGTTGCCTTGATTTGTTTACTGAGACCTCTGCTGTGTCGATCATCAATATCTCCTGGTATAAGTTTATCGGTCTGGATGATCTGCCGACGCTGAAGCTCAATTTGACTTCGCAATGCCTGGCGTTACAACTCACTGGCACTATTTTGCTGGCACCCGAGGGCATTAATCTATTTCTGGCGGGGGAACGTAGCCAGATTGATGCCTTCATCGCCTCTATGCGGGTAGACGCGCGTTTTAACGATTTACAGCCCAAAGAAAGTATTTCGACTGTGTCGCCGTTCAAGCGTCTGCGTGTACGGCTGAAAAAAGAAATCATCACAATGAAGCTGCCGCTACTGCGACCAGAGGCCGCGCGCGCACCCGTAGTGACGGCTACTACGCTGAAGCATTGGCTCGACCGCGGCTACGATGACGCCGGTCGAACTATAGTCATGCTGGATACGCGCAATGATTACGAAGTTTCGGCGGGCACTTTTCAAGGCGCGGTGGATTTCAACATCGCCCGTTTTAGTGATTTTTCGGCGCACCTTCAGCTACATCGTGCGGCGCTCAAAGACAAAACCGTGGTCTCGTTCTGTACTGGAGGCATCCGCTGCGAAAAGGCCGCCCTTTATATGCAGGGTTTGGGGATCGAGAACGTCTACCAACTTGAAGGCGGCATCTTGAAGTATTTTGAAGAGGTAGGTCGAACGCATTACGAAGGCAGCTGCTTTGTATTCGATTCTCGTGGAAGCCTCAGTCCGGATTTGCAGCCGACGTATACACCCGCATCGCACTAGGGCCTGTTTCATTCGATTGAACGGCTATAGGCCCGGGCTATAGGGTAGATGACAAAACATTTTTACGACCTAAGCTGTATGAAACGGGGTATCTCGCTATTCATTCCTTCTACATCACTTGAATACGTCTTGAGTGCTTTCTGCTGTTAGATAACCATGAGGAGTCCATCATGAACCGGCGCCACTTTCTAAGTCTCAGTCTTTCCTCCGCGGCCGCATTGACAGTACCGCGTACCGCGTGGGCATCCGGTTGGCGCACGTTTGAACTCAGCTACGATGTAGAACTGATAGATTTAAAAGACCCAGCCGACTTGTGGCTGCCTCTGCCTCAGGAGCTAGGCAATTTTCAGCGCATAGAATCACCCATCTTCAGTAGCAATGCGGACCAAAGCGAGATTTATCGCGACCCACGCGACGGCACGAGCCTGTTTCACGCGCGCTGGAATAAAGCTGGAAACGCGCGTACCGCCAGCGGTACGATGCGTGTAAGCACGCAGGCACGCAAAGTCGCGTTGCACGAAACTCGCACACCCCTCCCGCCGGAGATATCCACCTACATACAGCCATCGCCGAGCATGCCGACCGATGGCATTGTTGCAACGCGCGCCCACGAAATCACTCAGGGCGCGCACAGCCAGCTGCAAAGGGCGCAGGCTATTTATCAATGGATTGTCGACAATACTTTTCGTGATCCTAAAGTCAAAGGTTGTGGGCGAGGCGATATTCGCTACATGCTGGAATCCGGCGACCTGGGCGGAAAGTGTGCCGACTTGAACTCTCTCTTTGTTGGGCTTGCCCGCGCCTCAGGCCTCCCCGCACGCGAGGTTTATGGGATTCGAGTCGCTGATTCAGCACAATTCAATAGCCTCGGCAAAAGCGGCGATATTTCTAAAGCTCAGCACTGCCGCGCCGAATTTTATCTATCCGGTACAGGGTGGGTACCGGTTGATCCGGCGGATGTACGAAAAGCCGTGCTGGAAGAAAAACTGCCTTTGAACGATCCCCGAATTGTCGCTTTACGTGAGCATTTATTTGGCTCATGGGAAATGAATTGGGTGGGATTTAATCGCGCCCGTGATTTCATGCCCCAGCCCCCTACCCGCGAACCTTTTAAATTCTTTATGTATCCTCACGCCGAAACCGCGAACGACGCCACCGACGACTTAGACCCTACGAGTTTCCGTTACCGAATTACCTCGCGCGAAATTTAACGAGGTAGAGTCTATGCAGCCGCCATAAGCATTGATTTATAAGCCAAAAAGCGTATGATTCGCACTCCCCGATTTTCCGGGGATTATTTTTTGGCAAGATAGCCTTGCTCCACCGCGCCGCTGCGGGGGGCTTTAACCGTAAGGAGACACTATGCGGCATTACGAAATGGTTTTTATCGTCCATCCCGATCAGAGCGAGCAGGTGCCCGGAATGATCGAGCGCTACCGCGCCAATATTTCTGCGCGCGGCGGCAACATCCATCGCCTCGAAGACTGGGGCCGTCGTCAAATGGCGTACCCAATCCAGAAAATTCACAAAGCGCATTACGTGCTGATGAACATCGAGTGCGATCTTGATACGCTGAACGAACTCGAGCATGGCTTCAAGTTTAACGACGCTGTGTTGCGTCACCTCACCATGAAATGCGATGCGGCGATCACCACGCCTTCCCCGATGATGAAGGAAGACAAATCGCGCGACATGATGGAAGGCGCTGCGCCTAAAGCCCCCGTGGGCGAAACACCGGCTGATGCACCCGAACCTGCTATTGCGTGAGCAATGCTGAATTCAGTAACTGGCTAAGCATTAGCGGAGAAATCACCCAACTCGAACCCCAGCGCTACACCCCCGCCGGTGTCCCCATTGTAGAAGCCGTGTTGTTGCATCGCTCAACACAGACAATCGGAAAAACCGACCGCCAGGTGGAATGCGAATTAACGGTGCAAGCCAGTGCAGAACTGGCCGACGTATTAGGCCAACACAGCTTAGGTACGCGAGTGAAGTGTCAGGGTGTATTGAACCGTCGCAGCGTGAATAGTCGGCAACTGATGTTGATATTGAGCGAATTGGAAAAGGAATAATCATGGCACGTCCCATGGGTGGAAAAGCTGGCGGCAAAGCCGGCGGAA
>JAYWDZ010000064.1:0-39870 GCA_043779595.1 Nitrosomonadales bacterium | reverse complement strand
ACGGTGTAACCGACGAATGTCGACGTGAAGATCAGCGACCCGCCGCGCCGGTCGAGCATCGCGGGGAGTTGATACTTCGCCCCGAGGAAACTGCTTGTCAGATTCGTACTGATCGTGTCTTCCCACCCTGCAAGCGTCACATCAGGCGTGGCGCCCATCTCACCGAGCGTGCCGGCGTTATTAAACGCCACATCGAGGCCGCCGAAACGGCCTATTGCGAGTTCGACCAAGGCTTTCGCGAAGGCTTCGTCCTTGACGTCGCCGGCAAGCGCAACGGCCTGACCACCCGCCTGGGTGATTTCCTCAACGAGAGCGTCGAGTTCCGGTTGGCGTCTCGCGGCAACAACGAGCTTGGCGCCCTCTCGGGCGAATAACTTTGCGGTTGCATAACCGATCCCGGAACTTGCTCCGGTGATAATGGCGACTTTGTCGGACAGTGCGGACATTTCAGAAACCTCTCATGTAAATTTTCGTACTGGTAAAAGTGTGTTCCAGTACGAATGAAGTATGGAGATTTAAGCACTCATCTGCGACCCGGATCTTGCTATGTAGGATTTGAGCCATAACGTTCGCCATAGACGGCACAAAAAACAGGGCAACGAAGGAGCGACGTTTCCTAGCTATCGTGTTGATTGGTGTTGCTAGATGGACTTTTCGCTATTTTTCCGCAAACGGATGCGGTAGCAAGCGAAGGGGGTTGGTGACGCTCCTACCGTAGCTTGTGACTGCCTGCGACGGATGGATGCGACACAGGTTCAAATTGCACCCGGGCAACGACATGATTTTGCTCAACGTTTGAGTTAACCAGCCGCGGGGCACGCAACGACCCGAAGGTCTGCGTTGAACGCGTGGTTAGGCCACGCTTTTTTTGAGCAGGACATATGTTCCCTCTGGCCCTTCCGCCCGAGTTTCCTCGACCCAGCCTTGTGAAAAATAGTAGGCCAATGCATTCTCATTTCGCTCAACGCATTTCAAGTGCCAAGGCATCGGTACCCAGGCTTCAAGCGAATGGAGAAGGGCTGTTCCCACTCCCTGACCCTGGTAAGTCGGCGCAATGTACAAGTGATGGATGAAAGACTCTGGCTCGTAGACAGAGACGAACCCCAAAATATCTCCTTCGCTGCTGTAGCATACAACGACGGTTTCGCCTTCTGAGACCTTCGTGAAGTCCGTATTCGATCTTTCTTTTGGTGGTAACCATTGCGCGTTAGAGGTTACCTTGGCAAAAATCGCGTTGATAAACTCAATGTCTCGCTTTCCAGCGCGGCGGGTGAAGTGCATTGTTGTGAGGCCTAAAGTGAAGGGTAATCTCCCCACAAATCAGTAGCTGCCAGAAACGAAATTTTGTCTACTGCGTCAACGGTTATACACCCCAATTGAGGCGACCTACAGGGGCTGGTCCAGGCGCTATTGTCGTTAAGCTATAAGGCAATTAGTTACGGGCAAGCACCCATAACAGGCTCGCCACAATTAATACATTGCGCCTGCGCACACGACTGTGCATCGTCCCTATCTTTGCCGTACACCTGCACCGTTCGGCATCCCAGCGGGCCATTCATCGAGAACGTGTATTCCTGAACGCCACCGGAAATCACCGCGCTTCCATATATGGCCTGTGCGCACTGTGCCGCTTCCGTGTACGAGTTGGCTACGTACGCTGCACCCACAATCGCACATCCTGTCGCTTGGCGCACCCACACAGGGACAGTCGCGGTCGTGCCTATCTTGTAGGGCTGCCCGCCGCAAGTTTTAGGCGGGTTTGACGGTGGGAGTGGACTGCCATTGCTCGGCGCCTGCCCCGGTTTGTACTGACACACCTGGCGGCCGTTAAACGGTACGCATTGAAGATTGCTGAATCCGCCGCACTCCTTGGTGACACCGCCACCTGCAAGAGGCTGGTTGGGGCAACACACCTGCCCCGGCTGACCGCACACCCGGCAGGTTTTTGCAGCATCGCAGAACATGCCATCGTAACCGCACAGGCGATTTTCAAAACACGGCTGATCCTGCCCGCCGCCGACGATGCAAAGCGTGCCGTGCGGATCGGGCGTGCCGCCCCAATCGCACTTGGGGGTATCCGAGCATTGCGGCCCGTTTACAAATCCGCAAGCCACGCAAATCCCGTTGCGTTCCATGGTTCGCACGCCCGCTGACGGCTTGCATATTCCACCCGCACACGGTGGTTGGCTCTGGCCCCCACAGGCAACGCAGGTGCCCGCATTCAGCGTGGGCGAGTTGTAGGCACAAATCGTGTCCGCCACTTTGCACGAGGCGACGGCGATACTCGCGTCCGGCGCACAACAAGCCGCCCCGACTGACTTGCCGCAGCTGGTATTGCACCGACGCGTTTCGCGTGTGCAGGCGCCCGATGCGCACATCTCTTTTCGTGAAACGCAATTTCCGTCTGTGCAAAAAAATCGTGAGGTCGGCGAGCGATTGCCTTGGGGCGCATAGGTATCGGCGCCGTCGCAACACACTTGATCGGCACCGCCGCAGGGCGCCACGCATTTGTTGCTTGCGATGTTGCATCCTGCGCCCACATTGCAATAGCGCGGATCGAGGCCGGCGGTGGTGGTAGGCCACTTGCAACAAACTTGTCCCGGTGCGCCGCAAAAAAGGAGCGCATCCTGGAGGTGAGCCCTGTCGCGAATTTTTGCCTTTTGAATTGTGAGGGTCGCAGCGCCTGCTCTGTCGCGGACAGTCCCCGTGTGGAAGTCGGTTGCAAAAGCAATGGGGGCCGAGAGCAACATCCACATTACGACCGCGAACCATGTGCGGACAGTGAGCTTGATCATCCAAGGGTGCTTACGCATGACAACCTCCCATTCAACGACGATGGGGCGCGTAGATATTGGCGCCACCCACAATTTACCTCATGCGCAGTAACCGCGGTGCAGTCTGTCCTGCGAAATAAGTCAGACCGTTGCCGCTTTTTTCTAGGCGGGAGGCTTCTTCGTCGCCGCCTTGGCCGCTGATTTTTTAACCGGCGTTGTCTTGGTCGCGGCTTTTTTCACTGCTGGTTTTTTTACTGCCGGTTTGTTTTCGGCAGGCGCTTTTTTCACAGCCGCAGGTTTCGCAGCAGTCTTGCGTACGGGCTTTTTGGCCGGACCTTTGGCAGCGCGTTCGTTGATCAGCATGATCGCTTCCAGCAGGGTGACTTCTTCCGGGGTGATATCTTTGGGGAGTGTCGCGTTAGTCGCGCCGTGTTTCACATACGGCCCGTAGCGTCCGCTACGCACGGTGATGGGTTTGCCGTCGTCCGGGTGCATGCCGACTTCTTTCAAAATCGACGCCCCATTGTCGGCACCGCGTGGGGCACGTTCCATCACCAGCACTTCGAGTGCGCGCGGCAGATCGATTTCGTACACGCTATCGGTTTTGGGAATGGATTTAAATTTGTCGTTATGCAGTAAATAGGGACCAAACCGGCCGTTGTTGGCGACGATGGGCAAGCCGGTTTCGGGGTGATGGCCGACTTCGCGCGGCAGCGACAAAAATTTGAGTGCAAGTTCGAGCGTAGCGGTATCGAGTGGCACCTCTTTAGGCCACGATGCGCGGCGTGGTTTCGGCGCTTTCTTGTCCTCGGGCAATTCACCGATTTGCACATACGGGCCAAAGCGGCCGGACAGCAGTTTCACTTCGAGGCCGCTTGCGGGATCCAGCCCCAGCACGCTGTTGCCTTCTTCAGTGGCGGGATGCAGCGGCCGCGTGTAATCGCACTCCGGGTAGCCCGAGCAACCGATGAACAAGCCGCGTTTGCTGGCCTGCATAAAGAGCGGCTTGCTGCATTTGGGGCAGGGCTCTGCAATCGGACAGCCGCGCTCGACGTCCTGTTTGGCTTTCAGTTCGCCGTCAAAACCTTTCCAGAATTCACCCAGCAATTGCGACCACACCTGCTTGCCGTTCGACACGTCGTCGAGCTTGTCTTCGAGCTTGGCGGTGAAATCGTAATCGATGTATTGCGTGAAATGGCGCGTCAAAAAACAGTTCACCAGGCGACCAATGTCGGTGGGCTGAAAGCGCTTTTTCTCCAGTAAAACATATTCGCGGTCCTGCAGCGTGGAGATGATGCTGGCGTAGGTCGATGGGCGGCCGATGCCGTGTTCTTCCAGCGTTTTGACAAGGCTTGCCTCGGTGTAGCGCGGCGGCGGTTGAGTGAAGTGCTGCTCGCCGTAGAGCTTGTCGACCGGAAGCGTTTCGCCTTCGATGAGCGCGGGCAGCTTGGACTCTTCCTCGTCCTCGTCGTCTTGATACACCGCCAGAAAGCCCGGGAACGCGAGCGTCTGGCCGGTGGCGCGGAAGGTGCCTTCGCCGACCACGATGTCCGCCGCGACGGTATCGAACTGCGCGGCAGTCATTTGCGACGCGACGGTGCGCTTCCAGATTAGTTCATATAACCGCGCCTGATCGCCCGTCAGAAAGGCTTTCACCGACTCGGGCGTGCGCGACACCGAAGTCGGGCGCACCGCCTCGTGGGCTTCTTGCGCGTTTTTTATTTTGGATTTATAGACTTGCGCGGTCGGCGGCAAATAGTCTTTATCGAAATGCTTGCCGACGTATTTGCGGATATCGGTAATCGCCTCTTGCGCGAGATTCACCGAGTCGGTCCGCATATAGGTAATCAGGCCGACGGGGCCCTCGCCCATGTCCATACCTTCGTAGAGTTGCTGCGCGGTGCGCATTACGCGGTCGGTGGTCATACCAAGCTGGCGCACGCCAG
The DNA here is from genome assembly GCA_043779595.1 of Nitrosomonadales bacterium. Classification (GTDB taxonomy): domain Bacteria; phylum Pseudomonadota; class Gammaproteobacteria; order Burkholderiales; family Thiobacillaceae; genus Thiobacillus. The sequence goes on along the minus strand of JAYWDZ010000064.1, from coordinate 35,150 downwards.
CCTGCTGCAACGTGGAAGTGGTGAACGGCGCGCCGGCGTGGCGCGCTCGGCGTTTTTTCTCCACGCTCATCACGCGCGCGTCCTTGGATTCCAAAGTCGCTAACCATTCCTTGCTGCGCGCTTCGTGCTCGACCGAAAACTGGCTGAGTTTTTCGCCCTTGAAATGCGTGAGCTTGGCCGAGAAGGCTTGCGCGCCTTTGTGCGAGTCGAGATGCAGGGACCAGTATTCACGCGCAACGAAGGCTTCGATTTCGATTTCGCGCTCGACGATCATTCTGAGTGCCGGTGACTGCACACGACCTGCAGATAGTCCCGGGCTGATTTTGCGCCATAGCAGCGGCGACAGGTTAAAACCCACCAGATAATCCAGCGCGCGCCGTGCTTGCTGCGCGTCGACCAGATCGGTCGCGATTTCACGCGGGTTGCGCACCGCATCCTGCACTGCGGATTCGGTGATTTCGTAAAACGCCACGCGCTTGATCGGGGTTTTGATCTTGCGCGCTTTCAGAATCTCGCTGATATGCCACGAAATCGCTTCGCCTTCGCGGTCCGGGTCGGTTGCGAGCAGCACTTCATCGGCTTTCTTGGCGGCTTTGCAGATCGCCTCGACGTGCTTCGCGTTACGCTCGATGATCTGGTATTTCATGCTGAAATCGGTGGTGTCGACCGCGCCAGTTTTCGGCTCCAGATCGCGCACGTGACCGTAGCTCGCGAGGATTTCGTAGTCTGCGCCCAGATATTTCTTTAGCGTTTTGGACTTGGACGGCGACTCTACGATAACCAACTTAGACATTAATGCAGTCGCCCCGGCTCATTGAGCAATAGGTCTTCCAGGTGGGTGAAATGCTCGATCACGCCGCGGCTCCACAACACAATCAGCGTCATCCAGCGCACATGGTCGGGTTCGATTGCTTCGTCCACTAGCGCCATCAAGCCCGAAATCACCCATTCGCGCGATTCGGGATCGAGGATTTCAGTACTCACAAGCCACGCCAGCTCGGTCTGACAAGCTGCATCCAGGCGCTCGCTTTCTTCAGGCGCGTAATGACGGTGTAGTGCCAGTCCCAGGCGTTCGTGGGTTTCGCTACTGGCTAGATTGCCAAACCAGTCGAGCGCAAGATTGATCGCGTCGGCGTCAAATCCGGCCGCAAACAAACGCTTTTCTAGCGCATCGCGGTCGGGGGCCAGCTCCGCCATGCGGTAGCTTTCGTAGAGGTAAACCAGAATATCGAGCATAGATTCAGTTAAGTTTTTGGTAGCGCCCGCCGGGCAGTGTGGCGACCCGGCCTTCCAGTTCAAGCATCAACAGCTTCGCTGAAAGCGCATCCAGCGTCAACCCGCAACGTTCGGCGATGTTATCTGCTGTCATCGGGGCGGCGTCCATTGCGTCGAGAATCAGTTCGGGTGCGGGCGATGTGGGGGCGAGCGGCGGCGTGGTGATCGCCCACGCCATTTCTTCCAGCACATCCTGTGCGGATTCGACCAGTTTGGCGCCTTGTTTGATCAAGCCATGGCAGCCTCGAGCCAGTGGGGAGTGAATCGAACCCGGGATCGCGAATACCTCACGCCCTTGTTCCGCAGCGACACGGGCGGTGATCAGCGAGCCGCTATCGGGCGCGGCTTCGATCACCAGAACGCCGCGCGAAAGACCGCTGATAATGCGGTTGCGCTTGGGGAAGTGGCCGGGCAGCGGTGGCGTGCCTAATGCGAACTCCGACACGATCAGGCCGTTTTCGGCCAATTGATGCGCGAGCGTTTTGTTGCGGGCGGGATAAATACGATCAAGGCCCGTACCCACGACCGCAATACTGGACCCCATCCCGGTCAAGCCGCCGCGATGTGCCGCCGCATCGATGCCTAGCGCCATGCCGCTGACGATGGTGAGCCCGGCCTGGGACAGTGCAGCGGCAAAGGCTTCGGCGTTTAACACACCCTGCGGGGTGGCGTTACGGCTGCCGACAATGCCGAGGCACGCCCGATTCAACAATTCGCGTCGCCCCATGCAATACAGTAGCGGCGGGGCATCGGCGATTTCGCGTAGATAGGTAGGGTAATCAGGGTCAGCGAGGGTGAGCAGGCTATGCCTGGGCTGGCTTAGCCATTCCTCGGTTTGCGCCAGCAGGGTAGCGTCTGCGCCCGCCTGTAAGGCGTCTATCTGTTTGGCAGAAAGGACCGTCGCCAGCATGCTGCGGCCACACGCTAAAACGGCTTCCGGGGAGCCGAAAGCCGTTAGCAGTTGAGTGACCGCCTTATCCCCGATTCCGGGAATAAGCGTCAGCCGTAGCCAGTCAGTTGCGTCCAACAGCGCTCACGGATTCTTAACCGTATCGAGAAGATACACTGGGCGCTCGGACTGCATGATTAATGCGTAAGACACCCGTTCGTAGACCCGATACACCATTAATAAGCCACTGCGCGCATCCGGCAATTTGATCGTGCTATCGTCATTCACGCCGAGGCAGGTGTGTCTGAAGGCGTTGCGTACTTCGGCGGTTTGATCGTAAGTCACTTTGCCGTCTTCCTTTAAACAACGGACATCGCTATAAAGCCACGCCCCGCCTTCAGGGATGCCTTTCTTTTCTGCGACCCACGCGATTTTCTCTTTTTCGTTCTTGCTCAATTCAACGGCTTTGCCTTCGCGGTATACCGCCAGCACATGGCCAGGCGCCAAGCCGTCGCGCGCACCGCGGTTAATCACAACTGTCTGGTAACGCCCGCTATCTCCCATGCCGCCGTAGGCAGAAATAATCCGTCCAGTGATTGCTTTGTCCGGCGGGCGAGGCACGTATTCAAAGGTCATATTGGTGTCGGCTTCGACCAGCTTGTCTTTCGGCAGAATTTCCTGCGCTGAGCGGGTGATGCGAATTTTTTGTGGGGCACCGGGAAGTACGGTGCGCGCGTCGCCCAGATATTCCACTTCGTAACCAAGAATCTCCCCGGTTTCGGGGTCTTTCAGCGTTTTGCCCGGGCGCAGCACATTCCAGCGTGTCACGCCTTCTTTGCCGCCGGTGGCAAACGCTTCATCGCCCGTTGCCAGCACGACGCGCTCTTCATTGGTGCCCAAAATGAAAGACGCGCTACTCAATGCATCCTCGGCGACGACGCGGGGTTGCGCGAGAAACGGATAAATAGCGCGCGCGGGGATGGTTTGAATCGCATCGCTTGTTAGATCGCTCACACGCATACCGGGTGAGAGCTTGACCGTGCTCATCCCGTTTTTGGTGCCTTTGACCAGCCTCAATCGGGGGCTGCTGCCGGACCGATCCAGCACAATCATGTCGCCGGGATAAATCCAGTGCGGATTTTTAATTTCCTCGCGATTAAGATTCCACACAACAGGCCAGCGCCACGGATCCTTCAAAAAGCGGCCTGAGATATCCCACAGCGTGTCGCCTTTCACCACCACATAGGTTTCAGGCGCATTTTCCTGCAATTTTATTTCGTCGGCTTGAGCCGGCATTGCCAATAAGAGTGCAGCTAGAGTGGCAGCAATTAACTGATGGCGCACAGGGGAACCCTCCATTTAGACCTTGTATGATCATGTGTTGAAATATACTGTGCGCATAACGGCACAAACCTGCCGAATATTTAACGCCGCTGACATCGCATCATCAGAATTTACCCGAAAGCGTGTCTCCAGCCCCTTATTTTTTGCAGCTTTTATGGCCAAACTTAATATTTTGCATTACCCCGATCCACGCTTATATACGGTCGCCAAACCGGTGCAAACCGTGGACGCTCGCATTCGCCGCTTGATCGACGATATGAAAGAGACCATGTACGCCGCACCCGGCATCGGCTTGGCTGCCACCCAGGTGAATGTGCATGAGCGCTTGCTGGTGATGGACATTTCCGAGACGCGAGACGACTTCCGGGTGTTTATCAACCCCGAAATTGTCTCCCAGACCGGGCGGGCCGAGAACGAAGAAGGCTGCCTGTCCGTTCCGGGTGTTTACGACAAAATTACGCGTGCAGAGCATGTCAAAGTGCGAGCACTGGATCGCGATGGTCAGCCTTTCGAACTCGAGGCGGAAGGCTTGCGGGCCGTGTGCATTCAACACGAAATGGATCATTTGCTGGGTAAGGTATTCGTCGATTATCTGTCGCCTTTAAAGCGCAACCGCATTAAGAGCAAACTGCTGAAGCAGGCGCGCGAGCATCACTTTGAGTCCACGCGCAGGCGCTCGGCGCTATAAACCCATGCGCAGAATTTCGCGCTCATCACCCCAGTGAGGCTGATTTTTGCGGGTACCCCGGCATTTGCGGCGGAAGCGCTCACGGGCTTGCATCAAGCTGGGCACGAGATTGCGCTGGTATTGACGCAACCGGATCGCCCTGCAGGACGGGGGATGAAATTGAGCGCCAGCGCAGTTAAACAGACAGCGCTTGGCTTAGGCTTGAATGTCGCGCAACCGGTTAGCCTGAAAACGCCTGAGATTCAGGCCAGCTTGCGTGCTGTGGATGCCGAAGTAATGATCGTCGCCGCGTATGGATTGATATTGCCGCAGGCGGTGCTGGATATTCCGCCGCGCGGCTGTCTCAATATTCACGCTTCGCTGTTGCCTCGCTGGCGCGGCGCGGCGCCCATCCAGCGGGTCATTCTGGCAGGCGACCGCGACACCGGTATCACCATTATGCAAATGGATGCGGGCCTCGATACCGGCGCGATCCTGTTGAAACACGCCCTCCCTATCATGCAGCACGATACCGCGGGTAGTTTGCACGATCAGCTTGCAGCTCTGGGGGCGACCAGTGTGGGTGAAGCCCTCGCTCGGCTCGACTCACTCCTTCCCTCACCGCAGGACAATAGCTTGGCCACCTATGCCGCCAAAATCAGCAGTGAAGAGGCCCGGCTTGACTGGCAGCAGGATGCGCACCTGCTCGCTCGGCAAATCCGCGCCTATAACCCGTTTCCGGGCGCGTTTACCACTGCGCTGAATGGGGAAATCATAAAAATTTGGGGCGCAGAAGCGAGCGATTCTGTTACAGGGATTGTGGGTGAGATTGTGCAGGCAGACCGCAATGGCCTATGGGTGGCGTGCGGCAGCGGTGGGCTAAAGCTGCTCGAGCTGCAAGCCGCGGGCAAGAAGCGCATGGATGCGGGCGCGTTTATTGCGGGCCGAGCATTGCAAATACCTACCCGTTTTGGCTCCCTTTAAACCCATTAGCTGGGGTTTAAGCCGGGCTTGCGGGCTCGGGTAAGGATTTTTCGGTCGACATATGGCGCTGGTTCCAGCCCAACATGCCATCCCGCATATTGTAGACACGCTCGAAGCCCAGGCCGGTAAGGATCGCGCAAGCGGTGGTGCTGCGGACTCCGGCGCGACAAACCACCACAATATCGGTCGTTTTATGGGCGGCAAACTCTTCCGCGCGCCGGGGTAAATCTCGAAGCGGCACCAGTACACTGCCTGCGATGTGTCCGAGATCGTCGGAGTATTCCTGGGTTTCGCGCACATCCAGCAGCAGCGGCGGATGCGCCGACGCCATCAAGGTTTTGATTTCTTCGGGCGACAGTTGCCGCACTTCATTCAACGCCGACAGATTGGGGAACATCTGGGGGTTGTCGTCGATCGCGCTTTGATTAGGCTGCAATACCTCCTGAATATTGTCCGGCAACGGAAATTGAATGCTGTTCATCAGGTCGATATATTGCTGGCGGTTTTTGCCCGCCAGACGTGGGTTGTGCCGCTTTTCTTCGCCTATGGTGGTGTGCGTATTGCCGCGATAATCGTGCGCCGGGTACACCAGCGTTTCGTCCGGCAAGGTAAACAGTTTTTGCGAGATGGAATCGTATTGCGCGCCCGCGTCGCCGCCAGCAAAGTCGGCGCGACCCGTTCCGCCAATCAGCAGCACATCGCCACACATCACGCGATCTTCCACATACAAACTGAGACTGTCGGGCGTATGGCCGGGGGTATGGAATACCTTTATCGAAAGCTCTCCGACCGCTATTGTGTCGCCGTCTTCAACATGTCGACTCACACGCGGCACGGGAGCGCGGGTATGCATAATCAGCGGGGCCGAGGTCAGGCGGTGTAAATCAAATCCGGCGGTGGGGTGATCGGCGTGGGTGTGGGTGTCGATAATGCCTTCCAGCCGCAAGCCTTCATACGCGAGCAGCGAAAGATACAGCGGGACGTTCCCGCGTAACGGATCGACCAGAACTGCCTTTCTGCTCGCTTCATCGGCTACCAGATAGGTCTTACATTTACCACCGTTTAGCTCTCTAAAAATCATGTGTTGTGTCCATTGAGATTATTTAACGTGCGACAGGGGAACTATGCCCACGCCGCCATCGGGTTCGCTGAATCGGCTGGAGAGGGATTCAAATACAAACATGCCCACCGTCATCGACAGTACAAACACCAGAATTGAGTGATTGCCAGTGACTACCATCGCCAGCGCCGGGCCCGGGCAAAAGCCCGCCAAGCCCCAGCCGATGCCAAATAGCAAGGATCCGAACACGAGGTTTTGATCTATCACGCGCTTGGTGGGCAAGCTGAATTTTTCCATCAAAATGGGGGCGCTACGTTTGCGAATCAGGATGAAACTAAAAAAATAGGTCACCACCGCGCCCGCTAGCACCAATAGCAGGCTGGGATCCCAGCTGCCGCGCAAGTTAAGAAAAGCACGTACTTTTTGCGGTTGGGTCATGCCTGACAGACCGAGTCCAAGCGCAAACAATACACCGATCAGAAAAGTAGCCAACAGAGCAGCAACGCGTTTATTCATGATTCGATCCTCAGACAAGATAGCTGGAAAGAAAGGTGGCGACAGCCATACCGGCACCGAGAAATACGCCGCTGGCCAGGATCGAACGCGGAGATAATCGGCCTACCCCGCACACCCCGTGCCCACTGGTACATCCGCTGCCTAACCGAACGCCTACGCCGACCAATAATCCCGCCAGAATCAGCGTGCTGAGGGGGATATTTAATTGAATATTGCCCGAACCCGGAAACAATATCAGTGACAGAAAGCCACCGACCATCAAGCCAACAATAAAGACGAATCGCCATAAGCTATCACCGCGTTGAAAATGGAGCAGCCCGCCATAGATACCACTGACCCCACAAATCCGGCCGGTAAACAGCATGAACAGCGCACAGGAAAGTCCGATTAGAATGCCGCCCAAAAGCGACGCCACAGGAGTAAAGTTTTCCAAAATAGTCCTTCAGTCGAAAGGGTTGGTTTTATTTAAGGTATACATGACACGGTTGCGCGTCCGCAGGACAATTCTGATAATGCTAACGGCAAATTAATCGTGTTCTTAAATGAATCAGGTCACCCCTCCCCCGCAGCGCTGGTTTGTGTATGTTGTGCTTTGCGGGGATGGCACGCTCTACACTGGCATCACGACCGATACTGTGCGTCGCCTGGATGAGCACAATAGGGGAGCCCCTTTAGGGGCGCGTTATACCCGCAGCCGCCGACCGGTCACGCTAGCTTATGTGGAAGGGGCGGCTGACCGCGGAATTGCGACACGACGTGAACATGCTATTAAAAAACTGGATCGCCGCAGCAAACTAGCGCTGTGTCATTTGCTGAACCCGTTTGATCCAACTTGTGGCTAGGCCTGTCCAAGCGAGTTGGCGGTCTTCGCGCACTGACGTTTAAAGATGAACAGCCTAAGATGCGGGTCTTTACCCAGACTTGCTGACGATGTCGCTACATCCCTATTCCACATTAACCCCCGACTGTGTGCTCGATGCCATTGATGGCACAGGGCTGCGTGCTGATGGCCGGTTGCTGACTTTAAACAGTTTCGAAAATCGCGTGTATCAGGTGGGCCTTGAAGACAATTCGTATATCGTCGCCAAGTTTTATCGCCCCGAACGCTGGAGCGACGCGCAGATTTTGGAAGAGCACGCATTTGTCGCTGAGCTTGCTGCACAAGAAATTCCGGTAGTGGACGCGTTGACGATTGGCGATGCCACGCTGCACCATCACGCGGGCTTTCGGTTTGCGGTCTACCCCAAACACGGTGGCCGAATGCCGGAGTTTGAACGCACCGAAACCTTGCAGTGGATGGGCCGGTTTATGGGACGGATACATGCCGTCGGCGCGCAAATGAACTTTTCGCAACGCCCCACACTCGACCTGACAAGTTTTGGTTATGCATCGCGCGATTTTTTGCAGCAACGCGATTGGCTGCCGCCGGATTTGAAAGCTGCGTGGGACAGTGTCGTGGCGCAAGCGCTCGCTGGTGTGCAATATAGCTTTGAGCGGGCTGGCGATGTGCAGCGACTTCGGCTCCACGGTGACTGTCACGCTGGCAATGTGTTGTGGACCGAAGATGGGCCGCATTTTGTCGATTTTGACGACAGCCGCATGGGGCCTGCGATTCAGGATTTATGGATGCTGCTATCGGGTGATCGTGAAGCGATGCAATTGCAATTGCACGAAGTGCTAACCGGCTACGAAGCCTTCCGCGAGTTTGACCCACGCGAGTTGTATCTATTGGAAGCGCTACGCACATTGCGGCTAATCCACCATGCCGCATGGATCGCGCGACGTTGGGAAGATCCGGCTTTCCCGGCAGCTTTTCCATGGTTCAATACCCAGCATTACTGGCAGGAACGCATTCTGGAATTACGCGAGCAGATTGCGCTGATGGACGAAGCGCCGCTCGTGGTTTGAGTAACCGGGTTTGCCGGCTGCCCGAAGGCAGTTTCAACCTGCGGATAATGGGCGCAAGCACAACCTAATGATTTATAGCGTTTATTTTTGAAATTCCATTTCATTATCCAGGGAGGCAAATAATGAAAACACTCAAACCAAGCGTTGATAAGTTGAGATAAGCAGCGGTCTGGGCGGTCGCATGCAGATACGCAAACACCCACAGCCTTACCCACAAACTCCTTGACGATTAACCCCGAAATGTGAGAGTTTACGACTTGGCAAGCGCAGGAAAGGTAGAGGCCGCTTCTCGCAAGTGGCAGCCCGAATGGGTGGGATCCTCGGTTCCTGGGGCCAACGATCAAAGCAAGCCCTCGAGACTCATCGTCTCGGGGGCTTTTACTTTCAGGGCGGCGAAATCTTCCGGCCACAGCTTGATGCCGTAACCCAGCACGGTTTTCTGGTGGCGGTACAGCGTTTTTCGCAAATGCGGTAGATAGCCGGTTTCCGTTTCCCCGTAGCGGTTGACCTTGACGGCGAAGTGCAGCCCAGAAGCGACGGCATCGGCCACCTGCAAGCCCGCCAGCTTTGAATGCTCGACTGACGAAATGCGATCCGGATCAACCACCGTACTGTCGATTTGCACCTGCTGCGGACTGTTTTCCGACTGCTTGCGCAGCAAACGCAGATAGCTCCGAATATCGTCGTAAGACATATTGCTGCGGTTGGAGAAAATGACATCCGCGTACCCGTCGCCCTCGCCTGTGCGGCGCTGATCCCGGCACAGCCACGAAACCCGTTCGAGCAACATCCGCGTGGCGTAGCGGTAGAGCAGATACTTGGTGTTCTGAAACTTCTCCGGCTCGACAATCAGCGGCTTGTGAATCAGCACGCTCACCGTGCGGATGGGGCAGTTCGCCCACGCGCCGGATATAAGGCACCCGCTGGTCGTGCTTCAAATCCACAAAATACAGCGGTGTTTTGGGTGGCTTGCCCAACACGCCGCGCGTCTCCTTCAGACAAGACACCATTTGCAAATCGTTCGCCTTGCGGATGACGGCAGCCGAGAGCGCGAACTACCGCTGCCATCAGCGTTGAAGACAAAACTTTCGTCGCCCGATTCGTCTATGTAAACCACAAAGCTGGGATTCATTGCATTGTCCAATCTGAGTTCAGGGCGATGCCGCCAACACCCCTTGTTTGGCGCGCACGCTATGTATTCTCACGCTGCTCCTCCTTTGACCATCTCGATCAGCTTGGCAAAAAACCGGTGTACGTCCTCATGGATGTCGTCGGCATCCATGCTGGCTGCTACGTTCTCGCAGATCAACTCGACCGATGGGTTGCTTTGTCGGAGTGTGTGGAATAGCGAATCGTCGTTCTCGAACAGGATGCGCTTGCCGTCCACCACCTCGAACACATTAGCGGTCACGTTGCGCCAGGTCTTGCCGGGGGGCAGGGTCAGATTCTGTCCCTCAAAAAAATCGGCGATGGTATGTAACGTGGCTTGCGCGAAAAGGTCATTCGCTTCGCAGGACAACACCCGCAGCGCCCCGCGTTTCCAGGCGTCGGGCATCAGCAGGTAGTTCTCAATATTTTTGCGTTTCCATTCAGCCAGCGGGTCGCCGGGCTTAGGGCGAAAAGCCTCCGCGTCGTCGTCATGGTCGAATAACATCAAGCGCCTTACTTCGGGAAGAATTTGCCTCATGGCTTTGAAATGCTGGTCGGCGCGCTCACGCATGTTTACCTTGCCGCCGCCGCCCATGGTCTTAAAACACACCTGGTCGATTTCGGCCAGCACCCCGCACGCCGACGCCCAGGCGCGCAGTATGCGTTCGTCACTCTCGCCCTCCACGTAGAGAATGTAAGGCGAAGCCATGAGCTGCACGATCTCTTCGTTTGATACATCCGCCATGGCGCGTAGCACATCAGGTGTCGACTGAATGCGGGCTGGCGTCTGCTTGAGCAGAGAAACAATCTGGCTCGCATCCACGCCCCTGACGAACTCTTCGGCGTGGGTAGCGATTAGAAACTGCGTGTTGCGCTCGGCAGATTTCAGCTTGAAATAGTCCAGAATCTCGCGCTGCAAATTCACATGCAGATGCGCGTCCGGTTCGTCCAGCAGGATGGTCGTGGGCCGATAGCCGTACATAAAAGCGAGCAGCGTCAATGTCTGGTGAAAGCCGCTGCCTCCGGCAATGATGTCGTAATCCTTGCCGTTCTGGCGGTATTCGACCGTGATGTAAACGTCCTTGCCCGATTCATAGCGCGGCGCAGAAATCTTGACCGAAAACCAGCGCTCGACCACAGCGGCTAATTCCCGCCAGTCCGCAGGCGCCAAATAATCCTTCGCGAGTCGCCCGTCTATCCTTGGTGGCGTGGGGCACACCCTCAGCAACAGATTGCGCAACACGCTGCCCGGCTGACCTTTACCCGCCTGCTGGCGGATCGGCGCGTCGTCAAGCCGTTTCTCGGTTGGCTCTAAACCGGAAAACGGCGGAACGTAAGCGATTTTCGGCAGGTTTCCCTGCTGCTCGCAGGCGCGGAATTTGGCCCAGCCCCCGGTCGGGATGGCATAAATCGTTTGCGGCGAGTGGTAACGTAATTCAACGCCAAATTTATCGGTCTCGCCGCTCTCGCCCTGCCACGCAATCAGGATTTCGATCAGGATGAATTCCTGCTTTTTCTTGCCGTTTTCGGTCGGGTACGCGCGGTCGGTTCGGTCCTTCCACAGCAGATTGAATTCCGGCAATGGCAGCGCAGTAAAGTTGGGCAACACCACCTGGATGCCTTTCGCCCCGGCGCGCTTCGAACGATGAAACTCGTCCACGCAAAACTGCCAGATCGCCAGCGCTTGCAGAACCGTGCTCTTACCGCTGTTGTTGCGCCCAACTAGTAGGTCGAATTGCGTAAAGTCATAAGTCTGTTCGCCGACGTTTTTGAAATTACGTAATGTAAGACGGGTAATCATCGGAGCTATCCTCTCTCGACATCGCGGTACGCATTCAGCGCCGCGATCTTGACGGGTTCGGCTACCAGCGGAAAAGCCAGGAGCGCAATCAGTGTTTCGACGGTAGCGTCGATGATTTCAATCATAGCTGTGCGCCTCGATCAAGGCCGTCCGCGGGCTGCTGTGGGAGACATGCGGGGATCACGACTCCTCCGGCGGCAAGCGCCAGCGCAAGCCGGTTGTGCACTAGCGCAGTGGCGAGGGTAACGCGTGCTACTTTCGGAGCAACAAGGTTGAGAATGAGCATGCGCCCGTCCGAGGGCGCGGCGACCTCGTCTGGCGCGGGCCGGGTGTTGGTCATGCCGCGCAGGTTGAAATAGCCGACGCAAAAATTCGCGCACTCGGCGACCGGTAAAGCTTGTTCTAACGCGGGCAATAAGGGTTTTTCGATGTTGTCGAAAATACGAGGCATGGTGTGCGCAACGGCATTGTGCGAAATGAGAACGAGGTGAATGCTATCACCGCTTTCTCGTTCAGTTGTTTGAGTACTTTTCGTTCAGGCTTCCGGTATATGTTAACAACCGCAGGCACCTTAAGGGTTAGGAGCTCGCAGCGTGCAGGTATAGTCTCAATAAATATCAGACAAAAAGTGAAGCAAACGATATGTGCGGCATAGCAGGGGAATTCAGATTCGACGGCATCGCGCTGAAACCGACGACGATGGCGCGCATGCTGGCGACTTTGGCGCGGCGTGGTCCCGACGGCGAAGGCCAGTATGCGGATGGGCCGGTGCGACTCGGTCATCGTCGGCTGGCAATTATTGATTTATCAGAGCGCGCGCGTCAGCCGATGGTGGACCCTGCCACGGGCTTGGCGTTGGTGTTCAATGGCACGATTTACAACTATCCCGAATTACGCGCCGACCTGGTCGCGCGCGGTCATACCTTTTTCTCTAACGGTGATACCGAAGTCATTTTGCGCGCTTACGCTGAGTGGGGGAATGCGTGCGTCGAGCGCTTGCACGGCATGTTTGCGTTTGCCATTTGGGATAAGCAAAAATTGTTTCTCGCGCGTGACAGACTCGGCATCAAGCCTTTGTATTACACGCACGGGTCGGCGCATTTTCGCTTTGCATCTACACCACAAGCACTGCTGGCGGCGGGGGATGTCGACACTAGCATCGATCCGGTCGCGCTGCACCACCAGTTCACGCTGCACGCGGTAATTCCCGCGCCGCGTACCATTTTTAATGGCGTGCGCAAACTCGCGCCCGGCACCACCCTGACTCTGGATTTGCAAGGCAAGCATCGTCTACACAACTATTGGGACTTCGCTGCGCAGCGCCCCGCGCTGGCACGGAGCGAAGCTGAGTGGACCGAGGCGATTCACGAGGCATTGCGCGCCGCGGTAAAAAAACGCCTTGAAATTGCCGACGTGAAAGTTGGCGTGTTGCTCTCGGGCGGGCTGGATTCCAGTTTGCTGGTCGCGCTGCTCGCTGAGCAAGGTGTGCAAGACTTGATGACGTTTTCGGTCGGCTTTGAAGACCAGCCGGAAGAACGCGGCAACGAGTTCGAGTATTCGGATGCGGTCGCTCAACGTTACGCCACCCGCCACCACAAATATTTGATCCCCAATGGCGAGGTGCTGACGCGTTTGCCCGAAGCGATTTATGCGATGTCTGAGCCTATGGTCGGGCAGGATACGGTGGCGTTTTATCTGCTCTCAGAGCAGGTCGCCAAAACCGTCAAAGTGGTGCAAAGCGGCCAGGGTGCGGACGAAGTTTTTGGTGGCTATTACTGGTATCCGCTGATGGCGGCGGAAACCGAGGGCACCCCGGCGGAACGTTTTCGTCGGCATTATTTTGATCGCGATCATGATGAGTTTTTGCAGATGATCACACCTGCGTATCACGGTCTCGATTACACCGCTGAAACCGTCGCCACCTGCCTTACGCGGCCAAACGCCGATGAATTTATCGACCAGGTATTGCGTATGGATGTGCGTACGCTGATTACCGATGATCCGGTCAAGCGCGTTGACAACATGACCATGGCGTGGGGGCTGGAGGCACGCGTGCCGTTTTTGGATCATCAACTGGTGGAACTGGCGGCGCAAATGCCCCCAGAACTCAAGCTTGGCTCGGGCGGTAAGCACGTGCTCAAAACGATTGCGCGCGGGCGTGTGCCGGATGCGGTGATTGACCGCAAAAAAGGCTATTTCCCGATGCCCGCCTTGAAATATGTGCGCGGTGATTTTCTGAACTTCATGCGCGACATTTTGAATTCGCAGGCCTGTCGCACGCGCGGCTTGTATCAACGCGAATACGTCGACAAATTGCTAGACGCGCCCGAGCAGCACCACACGCGTATCCAAGGCAGCAAATTGTGGCATTTGGCTTTGCTGGAATACTGGTTGCAACATCATGTTTAGAGCCATTTTCTCGGCGTGTCTGCTTGTGATCAGCATGCATGCCCAGGCAGATTTTTACACCTGGCTCAGCGCACTCAAGCAGGAGGCCCGCACCCGTGGCATTTCCCAAGCTACTTTGGACAGCGCGTTGAATGGTCTCGAAATTGCGCCTCGAGTGGTGGAGCTGGATCGCAAGCAACCGGAATTTATAGAGAGCTTCTCAACCTATCTTGGCCGCCACGTTACATCACGTTTAGTTACGCGCGGCCAGATTTTGCTCAACGAGCACCGGGCATTATTTGACGAAGTCGAGCAGCGCTACGGCGTGCCCAGAGAAATACTGGCTGCCTTTTGGGGGCTGGAAACGCAGTACGGCAGCACCACCGGCAATGTTTCGATACCGACTGCGCTCGCAACCTTAGCGTTTGACGGGAGGCGCAGCGCTTTTTTTCGCGCCGAACTATTTGACGCGTTGGCCTTAATTGACGCCGGACATGTGACTGCCGCCAATATGCGGGGCTCCTGGGCGGGAGCGATGGGGCAAATGCAATTTATGCCCTCGACTTACCGGCGTTATGCGGTGGACGGCGATCACGATGGCCGCATCAACCTGTGGTCTTCATTACCCGATGTGCTGCATTCTGCGGGCAATTATCTACGCGAGGCAGGGTGGAAAGCGGGCGAACCAGCCGCGTTTGAAGTTCGCCTGCCGACCGATTTTGAAGGACGTTACGCGCGCTTATATTATCGTCGACCCTTGGCTGAATGGCAGGCTGCAACCGTGGTATCGGTTAGCGGTAAAGCATTTCCCAAGCAACCCACCGCTGCCGCTATTATTTTGCCGGAAGGCTTGCGCGGGCCTGCGTTTATGGTGTTCGACAATTTTGATGTGATTATGCAATGGAACCGCTCCATCAATTACGCGCTCTCAGTAACCTTGTTGGCCGAGCAATTGGCAGGCAACGGGAGGCTCCCCAGCAGAACCAATGTTGAAGCACTCAGCAATACGCAATTGATAAGCTTGCAACAACAACTTACTGAAATGGGCTTTGATGCGGGCGCGGCGGATGGCTTGCCAGGGGTGAAAACCCAGACAGCAATTCGGCGTTACCAAAGCGCGCAAAATTTACCCATAGATGGTTACCCTTCCCCGGAATTATTAGTGCAGGTCGAACAACGGTATAAGGTGGTCAGTCAAGCAGGGCTAATAAAAGCACGCGTAGTGGACCCCACTTTTTCTGACGTTAATCCCTAATCTAGACCTCAATTCTGGCGGTGAAATTCGGGGCCAATTGCTACCGGTAATCACCGACGTCATTTTCCCACCGTACTAAATTAAACTTGCCAGGTAAATTGCTCTGCCTTGTGCCCTAGAGGTGAGCCTGAGCAATTTCTTGTTCTCTATGGGATTCTCTTCCAATTCCTCCTTTTCTAGATGTATTACATATCGAAACGCTTCCGCCTAAGCGTCGAGATTGCTTACAGGGGGTGAATAAGTAATGCCTCCAAAAATGTTTCTTATCCACGCCTCGATTTATTTGCCGCTGTAGTTAAACGCTAATCTTATTTATATTTTTTTGTGGCACAGATGCTGCGTCTATAAAGTTGCCGTCGTTTTACGCTCAAGCTTTCATCCCGCCTACCCATCTTACTTATGAGGAGCAGGCTATGGTGTCACCCTCCCCATCATGTTCTAGCCCTACGTTATAAAACCTGGGCGTCTGTATGCCCATCAGGAGAAACAAATGAACACCAAGAAATGGTTAGTACCGTTGTGCGCCGCACTGGCATTGAGCCCCATAACCGGGTGGGCTACGCCCATATTGGGTTCCAGTCTGGCAAGTTTTGCCGTACTCGGCGCTGCAGGGGTCACCAATGTCCCCACTAGCACTATCGGTGGGAATTTAGGTTCC
Organism: Nitrosomonadales bacterium; assembly: GCA_043779595.1. Taxonomy (GTDB): domain Bacteria; phylum Pseudomonadota; class Gammaproteobacteria; order Burkholderiales; family Thiobacillaceae; genus Thiobacillus. The sequence continues at coordinate 19,256 of JAYWDZ010000064.1, read as the reverse complement.
GCTCCGAATGCTTCAGTGGGAGGGGGGTACATTTTCACCTCGGGGTCGGTCCAAGCTAACACGGCGTTGGCCCAACAAGCTCAGCTTGATCTTGATGCTGCAATTCTTACTGTAAATGGCATGGGGCCTGGTATTACGCTAGGAGCCGACCTGACTGGCACAATTTTTCCGGGCGTCTATACGGTGCCTGCAGGGGCTACCAATTTATCCGGGGCTCTGGTGCTGGATGGAGGCGGCAGTAACGAGGCGTTATGGGTTTTTCTATTCCCGAGCACCCTGATTACCTCGACGACTTCGACGGTAACGGTAGTCCATGTGGGCGATGCCGCTCAAGTGGGGGTGTACTGGAGCGTGGGCAGCGCCGCGACCTTGAACGGTTTAACCTTCGCCGGTAATGTCCTCGCGCAGGACCTGATCAGCAGTGACGGCAATTTAACACTGGATTGCGGCAGGCTCTTGTCGTCGGAAAAACAGGTGACATTAAACCAGGACCATATCTCGACCGAGTGCGGCGGACTCCCCAGCAGTGGATTTGCGCAGGGGGTAGTTATAGCTGGACCGGGCGTGCCCGGTGGCAACGCCATACCTGAACCCGGCATTTTGCTGCTTCTGGGGAGTGGGTTGGCAGGCGTGTTTGTGTCAAGAAAAAACCGCGCTGCTATCGGCTAAGCATTTGGCAGACTCACGTCCATGAGCTTACGCCGTAGCGCGGGCCTTAAGTTTGCACAGGGCCTGCCATTCGTACAGCGCAAGCCCGGCGCCAATTAATGCAATCCCCAGCCATCCTCTTTGGGGGATGGACTCGTGATTGAGCGTTTGCCCCAGCAGCAAAGCGGTCACCGGCGCGATCAAGGTAATTAATGCGACGCGCCCGGCATCCAGGTGTTGAATCACATAGTAGTAAAGCGTAAATCCCACTACCGACCCCACCACGCCCAGATACACAATCGATGCGCTGGTGCGCAACGTGAGCTCGGCGGGGAGATGACCCAAATCTGCGCCCAGCCAGGTCAGCACAAAGAGCGGTACGGCTACGGTGAGGGCGCCGGTAGTGAGTGCAAGCGAGGTGAGGGGCGTCTGCGGGCGCTCAAGTCCAATGCGCTTGATCCACACCAAACCTAGTGCCTGCAACGTCATGCCCAGCAAAACTACCAAGATGCCTGCGGTGGCTTGGGTATCGCCCGGCCAAGACTGACCGAAGATTATCCAAAGCCCAATAATGCTGAGCGCAAGTCCGACGATACGTAACGGGGTGAGTTCGTGCGTGCGGAGCCAAAGCGCGGCAAATAAACCGGTGGCTAAGGGCGTGAGCCCGAAGATGACTGAGATGAGCCCCGAAGGAATGTGCTGCGCGCCCCAATACGAGCACATCATTGCGGAAAATAAGGATAAGCCGCTCACGATATACAGCTTACGCGCCCCCCTATCCTGTGGCAGCGCTCCGCGCGTTACACGCAATATCGCTAGGCAAATAATCCAGCCAATCAGCATCCGCACCATCACGGCAAATGCAAAGCTCGAGCCGAGCGTGCTCCACTGAATGCCTAGCGGCGTGGTCGACCAAATGGCGATTACGCCTAGATAGGCGGCAGAAATCCCCCGTGAGCTACTCATTCTGACGGCAGCGCGGCGAGACTTTCTGCGGCGATTTCACGCACGTCTGCATCGTCATCATGAAGCCGTGTTTCCAGATACGCGCGTGCGGTGGCGCTCCCGGTCATGCCCAAATAGTGGCTGGCATCGGCGCGCACACGTGCATCGGCACTGCCAGACAGCTCGCCCAAGCGAGGCAGCAACGCACGCAACGCGTCGGACTGCGCGAACGCTTCCAGCAATACGCCCGCACCCAGTCGCACATTCAGGCTGGCTTCGACATTGCCTATGATGGGTAAAACGGCTGCAAGCTGAGTCGGGTCTACTCGTAACAAATCCAGCACGCGCGCCATCTGCCCTTCTTTTAGTAGCAGATGAAAATAATCTGCCATGCGCGCTTCAGTGCCAGATTTTTGCGCCCACTCAGCGAGCTCCGCCTTGCCGCGCAGCCCGGCCAATTCGATCACCCCTATCTTCTGCCACGGCACTGAACGCACCTCCCATGCCTGCGCAATTTCGGGATGGACCTCCAGATTCACGACTTCCAGCCGACCAATCAGGCCCTGCTTGACGAGATCCGACAGCGCCAATAAGGCCGTCGGGCAATGCGGACATGACGTAGAAATGAGCAGCAAAGCATCAGGCGCGGACATGGTATTGGGCGATATACTCAAAAGATGGAATTTACCATCATCCCTGTTACGCCTTACTTACAAAATTGCTCGCTGGTGTGGGACGAAGCGGGTCACGCGGCTTTGATCGACCCCGGCGGCGAAATCGACCGGCTGCTACGCGAAGTCAGCACACGCGGTCTCACACTGGAAAAAATCCTGCTGACGCATGGGCATCTCGACCATGTGGGCGCGGCGGATGAATTGCGTACGCGTTTGGGCATTCCGATTGAAGGCCCCCAACGCGCAGAACAATTCTGGCTCGACGCGTTGCCGCAGCAAGCGCAGATGTTCGGCTTTCCACCTGCAACCGCTTTTACGCCGGACCGCTGGCTCGAAGAGGGCGAGGCCGCACACGTTGGCAGTTTACGTTTCGACGTGCTGCATTGCCCGGGCCACACTCCCGGCCATGTGGTATTTTTTGAGCCTGAATCCAAGCTGGCATTCGTCGGCGACGTGCTGTTCAAGGGCGCGATTGGCCGCACCGATTTTCCACGCGGCCAACATGCAGATTTGATCCATGCCATCCGCAATAAGCTCTGGCCCTTGGGCGACGATGTGCGCTTTGTACCGGGCCATGGTCCGATGTCTACATTTGGCGAAGAGCGGCGCAATAATCCCTTCGTGGGCGAGGGCGTTTAGAACAGTTCAGTAAGCCACGCGACTCATAACTGCGAGCGTAATAACGCTGCGGTGTGTTCCAACAGTTTTTCTTGCCACGGGCGGTTCTGCCATTGCTCCAGCGTAATGCGGCGCGATTTTTTCAGATCGTCATTAAAAATCGCCGTTTGCTGTTGGGCAAATTTGCCGTCGTAGACATTGAGATTGGCCTCGTCATTTAGCCGGAATGATCGATTGTCGAAGTTAGTCGATCCCACCGAAACCCATAAATCATCCACCACCATCACCTTGCAATGGAACATCGTAGGCTGATATTCGGATATCTCGACACCCGCTTCCAGCAGCTTGCCCCAACGCGCCCGCGATGCTTTGCGCACCACCTCGGTATCGATCTTGCCCCCCGGCACAATGACTCGAATCCGCACTCCGCGCCTCATTGCCTCAATCATCGTCTCGATGGTGAGATCGTCAGGCACGAAATAAGAGCTGGACAACTCTATGCTCTTTTGGGCGGAACTGATCGATAGCAAATACATCAGGCGCATACTCTCCGCCCCTTCGCCAGGCGAACTTTTGAACATCTGAGCGGCATCTTCGCCGACAGGTTTCAGCGCAGGGAAAAAGTCTTCGCCATGCAATACGCGACCGCGCGTCTTGATCCAGTTATCCATAAACGCAGCTTGTATTTGCGCGACCACGGGGCCTTCAATGCGGAAATGTGTATCGCGCCAATGATCCGGGTCTTGCGCATGGCCGTTCCATTGGTCGGCAATTCCGACGCCGCCGGTAAATCCCACTTTGCCATCCACGACCAACAGTTTGCGGTGCGTGCGATTATTCATCCGCGAGATGTTGTACCAACGCAGCGGATGGTATTTCTCGATCTGCACGCCCGCTTTTTTCATATCGTCCAAATAGGCATCTTCCATCTTGGCGGCACCTGCCCAATCCAGCAGGACGAACACCCGCACACCCGCGCGTGCACGTTCGCTGAGTGCGTCTGAAAACTCCCTGCCAATAGTGCCGGACCAATAGATATAGGTCTCAAACGTAATACTCTTTTTTGCCGCGCGCACTTCAGCCAGCATAGCCGGAAAAATTTCATCGCCGTTAACTAGCGTTTGCACATGATTGCCTTGCACGATGGCGGGGCCCAACAGCGCACCCATTGAGCGTAGAAATTGAGGACTGTCGATGGAGTAACGCTTGTCGATAACCTGTTTTATTTTTTTCTCGCCCGACACAAAATTAAGGGCGACCACGGTGCCGATAACGGAGGTAAATAGCACAAGCAAAACGATAGTGAGTGTGGACATGCGTTTCTTACTCATAGGAAGAGTTCTCTAACGGTCGATAATTGTTTTTGGTTTAACTTATCTACCCAATAGCGGGTTGATTAACGGCTCAAGTCCAAGCCCGTATCGTGGGCGCTTGAACAAGCTCTGCAGCTTGTATGGGTTGCCTGGCTCAGGGTTTTCTGTCCACCACAATTGCCCCGGATTGTAATGGATGTCGGGGTGGCAAGATAAATCAGCCCGAGACTTACAGTTGGAGAGCCCAAGCGTTTACGCGTAAACTCCCCCGCACCGGGGCGGCCAGCTCCCGGTTTGTCCGACGGTGTCCCGTCCAAGCGTGGCCTTTTCTGATCCTTGGCTGGAGGCTGTCTCATGGACACCGCATTACACATCGCACCCGCACCCGTACGTATGAGCGAAGCCTTTGTATATTGGCTGAAACTCGGCTTTATCAGCTTCGGCGGCCCCGCCGGACAAATCTCGATGATGCATCAGGAGCTGGTGGAGAAACGCCGCTGGATTTCCGAGCATCGTTATTTGCATGCGCTCAATTTTTGCATGCTGATGCCGGGACCGGAGGCGATCCAATTAGCGATTTACATCAGCTGGCTAATGCACGGCGTGCGCGGCGCAATCATTGCTGGCGTGTTGTTTTTTCTTCCAGCGTTTGTATTGTTGTCGCTGCTCGGAGGCATCTATCTCAACTACGGCGACGTGCCACTGGTGAAAGGGATTTTTTACGGCATCAAACCGGCAGTGGTCGCGATTGTGTTATTCGCCGCTTGGCGCATCGGTTCGCGGGCGCTTAAAAATAGCGTGTTGTGGAGCATGGCCGCGCTGTCTTTCATCAGCATTTTTGTTTTCCAGTATTACTTGCCTGACACTATCGCATTCCCCTGGATCGTGCTCGCTGCGGGCTTACTCGGTGCGCTGGGTGGCAAGCTGATGCCGGGCAAATTTAAAAGCGGCGGTGGACATGGCGCCAGCAACAAAAAATACGGCGCAGCCATTATCGATGACGACACGCCGACCCCTCTGCATGCAAAATTCTCGTGGGGGAAACTTGCGCTGACGCTTGCCGCATTCTTGTTGATCTGGCTTGCGGCGATGTTTGCAATCAGTGGACAGCCAACGCTCACCGACATGGGCACCTTCTTTACTAAAGCGGCCTTCCTCACCATCGGCGGCGCGTATGCGGTATTGCCTTATGTGTATGAAAGCGGGGTGAATCATTATCACTGGCTGACGGGTCCGCAGATGATCGACGGCTTGGCATTGGGCGAGACCACCCCTGGCCCCCTGATCATGATCGTCACCTGGGTGGGCTATCTCGGCGGAGTCGCGCGACAGGTGTTTTCCAACCCGATTGCGGCCGGACTTGCGGGCGCTGCGGTCGCTACTTTCTTTACCTTTCTGCCATCCTTTCTATTCATCCTGGCAGGCGGACCACTGGTGGAAGCCACGCGCGGCGAAGCCAAATTCACTGCGCCACTCACCGGTATTACCGCAGCGGTTGTCGGCGTGATTTTGAGTCTGGCCGTGTTTTTTGCGTGGCATACCTTCTGGCCCACGGCCACACAAGCTGCGCCCTTATCAGGAAATTTCGAATGGTTTTTGGTGCTAGTGTCGATGGCCGCATTTATCGCACTGTGGAAATACAAGGCCGACATCATGAAAGTGATTGGTGTATGCGCGCTGCTGGGCCTGATCTACACGCTGGTTATTTAATCCCTTCATCCCATCACAGGAACCACAATGGAACGCACGCTTACACCCGAAGATTTCAAAGCCATCGCCGATAGCGCAATGGTGCTGGACGTACGCCGCAAAGCAGATCTCGAAGCCTCTCCTGACATCGTACCCGGCGCATTCTGGAAAGACCCCGAGCATATCGACCAGTGGATCAGCGCGTTACCAAAAAATCATGATGTGGTGATTTACTGCGTGCACGGCGGCGGCATCTCCAATAGCCTGGTCGATCGTTTACAAGCGGACGGCATCAAAGCGCGCTTTATTGAAGGCGGCATCGAAGGCTACAAAGCCGCGGGCGGCAAGGTCGCGCAAAAATGAAATGGGTCACGCGCGAGCGCCCCAAAATCGATCGCATCGCCTGTCCATGGCTAGTGACGCGGTTTATCGATAAAGACGCTGAGTTTTTATATGTGCCTACCGACACCGTGCTCGCCGTTGCCAACAAAACCGGGGCAATTCCTTACGATATTCCCGACGTGAAATACGGCCATGTGGGCGAGCTGTGCAGCTTCGATTCGTTTATGCGCATACACAATTTGACCGATCAGGCACTGCAACAACTCGCCGTCATCGTGCGCGGTGCCGACACTGCGCGCCCCGAACTGGCACCGCAATGCCACGGGCTATTGGCGTTGTCACTGGGTTTGTCGCATAACTTTTCGGATGATCATGAAATGCTGCGTCACGGCATGGTGATGTACGACGCGCTCTACGCCTGGCTGCAGCACGCGCAAGGCGAGCGCCATAACTGGAGCTATCCCGCCTCTTCATAACCCACACCAAGTATTCCTTACCTACCCATGCGAGTGGTTGACTAAATTACTCGGTTATTGGTATCGTGGACTTAATATTCAATTATTTAGGGCGCATCATGGAACGCGAAATCAACGGCAAAATGGTCGAAACCGATCCCGAAGGCTATCTGGTCAACCTCGACGACTGGTCTGAAGAACTGGCCGCCGAACTAGCCAAGGAAGACAATCTTGAACTGGGTGAAGAGCATTGGAAAATCATCAACTATATGCGCAGCTACTTCTCCGAAAATGGCACCGCGCCCAATTTGCGTTTTTTGCAGAAGGGTTTGAAAGAAGAGTTTGGAGCAGAGTGGGGCGAAAAGAAATTTCTGTTTGATCTATTTCCGTTTGGACCCGCCAAACAAGCTGGACGTTATGCCGGCACCCCAAAACCGACTGGTTGTGTGTAGCGCCATCGGCTTAAAAAACCCCGCTGAGGCGGGGTTTTTTATCGCCCAAATTTCTTGTCACAACCCGATCACCTTGCTGTGATACAAACAGGGAAGCCGTATTTATATCGCTAACACTCGCTAGAAAAACACCGGACCAAACGCACTGAGTGAACATAATTTCAAATCTAACAATATGCCGCGGCAGAAAATCTCTGGCATGAATATCCGAACGGACTATTGTTTTGACCAGGCTAACTTTCTATAGTCCGCGCAACAAGACCGTACTTGCGCGTGACAGACGATGGGCGTTACCGCGTCGTAATAGTCTCAATTTCTGTAGTAATTAACAAAATTCCATTGACGCTTTTTTTAATGATCAAACTGATGTTTCCCCATGCCACTTGGCGCTATTTTGCATTGTTGTTGTGCGCGGCCTCAATTACAGGCTGTACAACTATGGGCGACAGCATGCCCTCCAATGGAGGAGATCAGCTTTTGCGTGAAGCTCAAGAGGCGCTCAAGTCAGGGGCTAAAGTCCGCGCCCAGAAATTATTTGAGGATGCGTCGAAAACCAATCCTGCCGATAAAAAACCTTGGGTCAACCTTGCTCAGTTGCACTTTGATGAAGGCAACTATGCGCAAGCTATTACCGCAGGGCAGGAGGTACTTGCAAGGGATGCAAAAGATCAGGTGGCTCGCAGTATTGTTTTAGTCTCTTCACTCAGAGTGGCAGCAAAATCTTTGGCCGAGATGCGTGAATTGAACCAATGGACCGGGGATGCGCGTGCGGAAGCCAAAAAAGTGGCTTCGATGTTGCGTGAAAATTTGGGGGAAGAGGTTTTGGTCCCTGCTATTAGTTCCAACAATGGACGTGACGAAAAGCGGGTTATTAAACCCAAACCCAAGCCAAAACTGGTTTCGGCACCCCCCCATTCGTCAGAGAACGCAGCGGCGCGAGTTAATTCCGTGCCGACTGCTCCACCCTCTGGACGGTCGGACCCCTTTGGTTCACTTCGCTAACACCGCAATATTTATCAGGTAAAGGATTGGTCATGGCTAAACGAGACAGTGTGCAAAAGCGTCTGCAGCGAGTTCGCCCTCCACGTGTACATCTTACGTATGACGTCGAAATCGGCGATGCGATTGAGCAAAAAGAAGTGCCTTTTGCTTTGGGAGTGCTCGGGGATTTTTCTGCGAACTCCGAGAAGCCACAACCCAAGTTAAAAGATAAAAAATTCATCGGCGTCGATATGGATAACATCGATGAAGTGATGGCGGGTATTGCGCCAAGAGCCGTTTATCGCGTCCCTAACAAGCTCACTGAAAAGGGCGGGGAGTTTGCGGTTGAGCTGAAGTTTGCATCGATGGACGATTTTCGCCCCGAAGCCGTAGTGCAGCAGGTTGAACCTTTACGCAAACTATTAGAAGCAAGAACCAAATTAGCGGATTTGCGCAACAAGCTCGCAGGTAACGAGGCCTTGGAAGACATTCTGAGTGATGTGCTCTCCAATACGGAGCAGCTCGAGTTGCTTGGCAAGGAAACAAAAAAAACCGCAGCGCAAGAACCCCAGAAAGATGAGGCCTAACATGCCCGAAGCCGTTGCCAACGCCACCCCCAGTACAGTCAATGTACAGCATGCGGGCGCTAGCTTGCTGGACCAGATTGTGGGCCAGAGCAAAGTAGCTAAATCCACGTCCGAACATGCACGGGCCAAAGACATCATTGCAGAATTGGTGCAAGAAGTGATGAATGGCTCTGTCGTAATGTCTTCTAACTTGTGCGCCACGCTTGATGCACGCGTGGCGCAATTAGACACGCTGATCTCGGAACAGCTAAGTGCAGTCATGCATGCACCTGAATTCCAGCAACTTGAGTCCAGTTGGCGGGGTTTGCATTATTTGTGCAAACAGACTTCAACAAGTCCGATGCTAAAAATCAAGGTATTCAACACTAATAAAAAAGAGTTGGTGCGCGATTTTCAGACTGCAATCGATTTCGACCAGAGTGCGCTATTCAAGAAAGTCTACGAAGAAGAATTTGGCACCTTCGGCGGCGCCCCTTTTGCAGCCATCGTCGGTGACTTTGAAATTGGTCGGCAGCCGACCGATATGTATTTTATTGAGCAAATGTCTCATGTGGCTGCGGCTGCGCATGCTCCGTTTGTTTCCGGTGCCTCGCCCGAACTGCTGGGTTTAGAGACTTTTACCGATCTGGGTAAGCCACGCGATCTGGCGAAAATTTTTGATACGGTCGAATATGCCAAGTGGAAATCATTCCGCGAAGCGGAAGACTCGCGTTATGTCGGACTAACGCTTCCGCATTTTCTGGGACGCTTACCGTACAACCCCAAAGATGGCACTACCGTCGAAGGTTTCAACTACGTTGAAGATGTAAACGGAACCGATCATTCGAAATATCTTTGGGTCAACGCAGCCTATGCGTTTGGGGCGCGTTTAACCAATGCTTTTGAGCTTTATGGCTGGTGCGCTGCGATCCGGGGGGTTGAAGGCGGAGGCTTGGTGGAAGACCTGCCCACGCATACGTTCAAAACGGATGACGGCGAAATCGCACTCAAATGCCCGACAGAAATTGCTATTACTGATCGCCGCGAAAAAGAACTCAGCGATCTCGGTTTTATCCCGCTAGTGCATTGCAAAAACACCGACTATGCCGCGTTTTTTGCTGCGCAATCTGTACAAAAACCCAAGAAATACGACAGCGATAGTGCCAATGCTAATGCCGTATTGTCTTCGCAGCTTCAATACATTATGGCGACCTCGCGTATCGCGCATTACTTAAAGGCCATGATGCGCGACAAGATTGGCAGCTTCGCTTCTGCCGGAAATGTTCAGGATTTCCTGAACAAATGGATCAGCCAGTACGTGCTGCTGGATGATGGTGCTTCACAGGAAGCTAAAGCGCAGTATCCGTTGCGCGAAGCGTCGGTGGAAGTATCTGAAGTAGCCGGTCGCCCGGGGGTATATAAGGCTGTAGCCTTCTTGCGCCCACATTTCCAGCTTGACGAGCTGTCGGTTTCATTACGACTGGTCGCCGAGTTACCCCAGTCTGTTAATCGTTGATTAGCGACACTTTTTTAAAATCACTGTCGGAGTAAAACACCAATGAAGGACATATACATCAGGTTTAATGGCAAATACAAAATTGACGGAGAGTCCCTGGATTCCGACCATTCCAAATGGATCGAAGTAACCAATTGGGATCACTCAGTACGCCAGCCAAAATCGGCGACTGCGAGTAGCGCTGGCGGCCATACCGCTGAGCGCTGTGAGCATGGCGATATGATTTTCATGAAAGATTTAGACCTGACCAGCCCCAAGTTGTGGGAAGCGTGTTCTGCTGGACACACTTTTGATGAGGTCGTTATTGACTTCATGCGTGCCGACGGGAATAGCCGGGTTAAGTATCTGGAAGTTAAACTGAAGCATGCCCTCATCACCAGCGTGACACCGAGTGTCCGTGATGAAGGCATTCCTAAAGAAGCGTTTGCACTCAAATATGCTGCGATTCAATGGACTTATTCCAAGCAGGACATCAAAGGCGGCAATACCGGTAATAGCACCGCTTCTTGGAGCCTGTCCAAGAATAATAATACCTATAGCGTTTAAATTGCTTTACCTTAAAGAGGCCGAGACCAGTTTCTGGTTGGCCTCTTTTTTTTCTTTAGAGAATGATCATGGGGCGTGATGCAGTTAAAGGTTTTGCTCCCACAGTTTTTGACAAACTTTTCGATAATGAGTCGCGCGTTCCTAGCGAAACTAATAGTCTACGGCGCTTAAATATCGAGGAATTAAAAGAATCCGTTGCAGCTGATCTGGAAACCCTGTTGAACAGTCGCAGAGGCCACAGTGACGAACGCCTGCAAGGCTATGCCCACGCCGCTGTTTCTATTTTAAGTTATGGGATTGTGGATTTTGTAGGTTTGAGCTTGTCCAATCCTGCTGATTGTCACCGCATCTGTCGTGGCATCGAACAAACCATTCAGCGCCATGAAAAACGCTTATGCAATGTACGCGTGACGCTGGAGAACGATCGCTACTCAACCAACACCTTACGTTTTGGCATCACCGCTCTGTTGGTGGTTTACCCTGCGCGGGAGCCCGTAAACTTTGATGCAATGTTGCAACCGACTACGCAGCAATATTCTGTAATACGCGGTCGGAGACAGGGTCTAGCGTGACATGGACGATTTGCTGCCGCACTATGAACGTGAGTTAACGCTATTGCGTCAGCATGCGCGGCAATTTGCCGAGCGTTATCCTAAAATTGCGGGCCGACTTCAAATATCGGGTGAGAACGTCGAAGACCCGCATGTTGAACGACTGATTGAATCCTTTGCGCTGTTAGCAGCGCGTGTGCACAAAAAACTCGATGATGAATATCCCGAGTTCACCAGTGCGCTGCTCCAGGTTTTATACCCGCATTATCTCCGCCCATTCCCGGCCTGCTCGATTGCCCACATGGAGGTGGGGCAGTCTGTGGCGCAGCTGACTGCGGCCATAGAGGTGCCTCGTGGAACCGTGCTCAGCACCCGTGCCATCAAGGGTGTGCAATGCAAATTTCGCACAAGCTATCCCATTTGGATTGCTCCAGTCGGTGTGCAGAATGTTCGCTATGAGAACGTGGTGCGCGCACCTGACAAAACCGCACTGCCCGCACAAGCCAGTAGCGTAATTACGCTGGAAATTGCCTTGTTGTCAGAGCAGGCCCGCTTCCAAAGTTTGCAGCTACCGCGGTTGCGCGTGTTTATTGATGCCGAATCCGTGTTGGTGGCCCAATTACGCAAAGCTATTTTTTATAGTCGAGTAGGCGTGATGCTCGAGCATCGAGAAGGCACCTGGCAGGCATTATCCGATTCGTGTATTTCTAATGTGGGCTTCGCCGACGACGAATCCTTGCTGAATTTTGATGCGCGTTCGGCCCAAGCTTATCGATTGTTATCCGAGTTTTTCGCATTCCAGGAAAAATTCAATTTTATCGATATTGATCTTTCCCAATTCTCAGCCAGCCTGCCTGAGCAATGTCGATCATTCAAACTCCATTTTTTATTGCAAAGCCCGTTGGAAGCTGGCTTGGACGAGCGCCTGCTCGAGCAAATCAGCACGCAACATTTCAAGCTTCAGTGCACGCCGGTGGTCAACCTGTTCAAGCAACATGCAGATCCGATTCGTCTCACGCATCAACAGGTCGAATACCCGGTTGTGGCCGATCATCGTCGCGCTTACGCCTACGAGGTGTACTCGCTCGATTCCGTTTATAAAGTCGTGCAGACGACGCAGGGCGAAAGTATTCTGGAATATCGTCCCTTTTATTCGTTGAAGCACGGTGACAAAGCGGGAGAGCGACGTTACTGGCATTTGTCGCGCGATGAAGTGGTGGCCGAGATCAGCCCCGGCTTTGAGTACCAGATTGCGCTGGTCGATAGCGATTTTGATCCTGCGGCAGTGCAGACTGAAACCCTCTCCATGGAATTGACCTGCACCAATCGTGACGTGCCTGCGCAAATGCCGTATGGCCGCAGCGAAGGCGATTTGTTTCTGGAAGGCGGCGCCGCCCGCTCCATCAAACTGCTGCGCAAGCCTTCGCAAACATGGCGCTTTAAAGGCGGGCGCGGAGGACAGTGGAGATTAATTTCGCACTTATCCCTGAATCATTTTTCGCTCACCTCGATGGGAGGTGAAGTGCTACGTGAGGCTTTGGCGTTATACAACATCACTGGCAGCGCGCAGAACACACGCATGATCGAAGCGATACAGGGGATACAACAGCGCCCGTCTGTTACCCGTGTGGCGGGCAATCCTTTTCCGGTTTTTGTGCGAGGCGTTGAGGTGCGCATTGCACTTAACGAAGAAGGTTTCGTCGGCACAGGCGTGCACTTATTTGCCCAAATGCTGGACCATTTTTTTGGCATGTATGTCCATGCCAATAGTTTTACCCAACTCGTATTTGTGTCGGCAAATACTGGAGATGAGATATTGCGATGCAAACCACGCAACGGCGAACTGAGTCTGGTGTAATTGAAGCGCTGCTTCAGCATCCGTATCGCTTTGAGTTTTTTCAGGCGGTGCGCTTGCTCGAGCAGGCCTACGCTAAAGTCGGCGTGCGCTCGGGCGTCGTCGGGGAATTAGTGCGATTTCGTAATTCGCTGTTGTTGTCGTTTCCTCCCAGCGAGATCGAAGCACTTAACGCTTTTGAACTCGCCGCAGAACAAGCCAAGTCCGGGCAAAAAGATAGCGTAGACATACGGCAACTTACCTTCGAGTTAACGCCCACCTTCATTGGGTTGACGGGCCCAGTCGGCGCTTTGCCGCGCCACTATACCGAAAAGCTGATCGAACGTGAGGTCCTGTTTCGCGATCGCGCGGCCCGGGTGTTTCTGGATATTTTTTCCAATCGCATGGTGGCTTTTTTTTACCAGGCCTGGAAAAAATATCGGCTGCATTTTCTGTACGAACAGGATCGCAAAAATCTTTTTACGCCATTGATGTTGAGTCTGGTGGGGTGCGATCACGCGCGCTTGCGTGCAGAGCTTGAACTCGGCCAAAGAGATATCTATGACGAGTCAATTGCGCACTACGCTGGCATCGCGCGCCATCGCCCGGTTTCCGCGATTAATGTGCAGCGCATGCTCGAAGATTATTTCAATGTGCGAGTCCGGCTGGAGCAGTTTGTAGGCAGATGGTTTGCTCTTCCGCCCGAGCAACGCACCACCCTAACAGGCGCTTACGCAGAGCTAGGCATGACCAGTTTTTGCGGAGAGCGTACCTGGCAGCGACAAACCAAGATTCGCATCATGCTCGGACCAATGACACGCCAGACGTTTTTATCTTTCTTACCCTACGGCGATGCCGCACGCGCGCTCTCCCGATTGTTGGCGTTAACGCTGGGGCAAAGCTTCGAATTTGAGATACGTCTGGTGTTAATGAAAGAAGAAATATTCGCGGCGAGCCTGGGCAGCCAAACCCAGCCCGCGCGATTAGGCTGGGATACTTTTTTGCAGTCGCAAGCCGCCTCGAATGATTCTTCAGATGCAATGTACGAAGTCGAGGCCACCGCAGCTTGAGATAAGTTCTACCGATTATTTTTAACATTAACCGCAAGCAACAGTGAACCCCTATGGACCCAATAACTGCAACCGAAAGCCAGGATATGCGAAAGATTTTGGCACTCATTTTTGGTCCACAGGCGCTGAGCTGGATGATTAAATACGCAAGCTATGAAGCACTGGGCAAATTGATTATTACCAGCCCACGCGGGGCGCACGCCCAGTATTTGGTGCCGCAGCCCCATCTTTTTTCAAGCCCTTTTAAATGGGATAAACCCCAAGTTCGGGTAGCCATCGTCAAGTATTTTGGTACCGATGAGGGCAAGCAAGCCCTCATCGGCATGCGCGCTACCGGTTTGGCCATGCAAGCCGATTTTGAAGCAGCCCGCTACGCTGGTTATTGAACAACATTCATTAAATGAATTAGAGAACGGGCAATGTCGACCAACTTAAAAACACTTATTTCCAAACTCAACCCCGCCTGTCGCCAGGCAGCCGAGCGCGCGATCAACATCTGCATGTCGCAAGGGCATTACGAGGTGGATTTGGAACATCTGTTTCTGGCGCTGCTGGAAACGCCGGATAACGACTTTGCGTTGCTGCTGAAAGCGTATGGCATCAGTGCAAACGCGCTGGAAAAAGATCTGACGAATGAGATCTCGCGCTTCAAACGCGGCAACACGCGCACACCGGTGTTCTCTACGCATCTGCCAACGCTGTTTGAACACGCGTGGCTGCTGGCTTCGCTCGATACCGGGACCACCAGCATCCGGAGTGGGCATTTGCTGCTGGCGCTGCTCACCGAAAACGAACTGTCGCAATTGGCTTATCGCGGCTCAGCCTTGTTCGCCAAATTCCCGGTGAGCGAGTTGAAACACAAGCTGGAAGAATTCACTGCCAAATCCAGCGAAGCAGGTCAAAGCGTGCCGCTCGTGGCGTCCTCTACCGACGCTGAGGGCGAGACGGGTGCGCCTGCCAAAGAGGGTGCACTAGGCAAAACGCCTGCGTTGGACCAGTTCACGACCAACCTCACCGAGCGCGCCCGCCATGGCAAAATCGACCCGGTGATAGGCCGCGAAAGTGAAATTCGCCAAGCGGTCGATATCCTGCTACGTCGGCGGCAAAACAACCCCATCCTCACCGGTGAGGCAGGCGTGGGCAAGACCGCCGTGGTCGAAGGCCTGGCGCAACGCATCGTCGCGGGCGACGTGCCGCCGCCGTTGCGTGGCGTGGCGTTGCACACACTCGATCTAGGATTATTGCAGGCGGGTGCGAGCGTCAAAGGCGAGTTCGAAAACCGCCTGAAAAACGTGATCGACGAAGTGAAGCGCAGCCCGCATCCCATTATTCTGTTCATCGATGAAGCGCACACGATGATAGGCGCGGGTGGGCAGGCGGGCCAAAACGATGCGGCCAACTTGTTGAAACCGGCGCTTGCACGTGGCGAACTGCGCACAATTGCGGCGACCACTTGGGCGGAATATAAAAAATATTTTGAAAAAGACGCGGCGTTGGCGCGGCGCTTTCAGGTGGTCAAAATTGAAGAGCCTTCCGGCCCGATTGCGTGCGCGATGTTGCGCGCGATGGTGCCGCTGATGGAAAAGCATTTCAATATCCGTGTGCTGGATTCGGCAGTCGAAGACGCGGTGCGATTGTCCGCGCGCTACATCACCGGGCGGCAACTGCCCGATAAGGCGATCAGCGTGCTGGATACCGCGTGTGCGCGTGTGTCGTTGGCGCAAAACGCCACGCCCGCTGCGATTGAAGATACCCAGAAACAGCTCGAGCGCACGCAGCAGGAAATCAGCGCACTGGAAAAAGAGCGCATCACCGGCGGCGATCACGGCGCGCGCCTGCAAGAACTGCTGCAACAACGCGAGCACATGCAAACGCAATTGCAGCAAGATACCGCGCGCTGGCATCAGGAGCGCATGCTGGTCGCACGCATTGCGGAACTGATGAAAACGCTAGAAGCTGCACCGGTGCAGCCCGAAGCAAAATCGGCCACAACGGGCAAGGCCGCCACCAAGAAAAAATCTGCGGCCTCACCAGAAAGCGCGCCGCTAAAAGAGCTAAATCAGCTCAAAAGCGAATTGACGTTGCTACAAGGCGAATTCCCGCTAACACCCGTGTGTGTTGACAGCCAGATCGTCGGCGAAATCATCTCAGCATGGACTGGCATTCCGCTGGGCAAAATGGTCAAAGATGAAATCAAGACCGTGCTCGCGCTGAACGAGCATCTCACCAAACGCGTGCTGGGACAGGACCACGCGATTGAAGCCATCGCACAACGCGTGCGCACCGCCCGCGCCAATCTGGAAGATCCGAACAAACCCAAGGGCGTGTTCCTGTTCGTGGGGCCCAGTGGTGTCGGCAAAACCGAAACCGCGCTGGCGTTGGCCGACATCCTGTATGGCGGCGAGCGCAACGTCATCACCATCAACATGTCCGAATATCAGGAAGCGCATACCGTCTCCGGGCTGAAAGGCTCGCCGCCGGGCTATGTCGGCTACGGCGAAGGCGGCGTGCTGACCGAAGCCGTGCGCCGCCGCCCCTACAGCGTGGTGTTGCTGGACGAAATCGAAAAAGCCCACCCCGATGTATTGGAAATGTTCTTCCAGGTATTCGACAAGGGCGTCATGGACGACGCCGAGGGGCGCGAGATCGATTTCCGCAATACGCTGATCATCCTCACCTCCAACGTCGCCTCCTCTCAAATCATGCAAGCCTGCCTAAATCAGCAAGGGGATGATTTACCCCAGGTCGATGCACTCGAAGAATTGGTGCGCCCGCATTTATACAAGGCATTCAAACCCGCCTTTCTGGGGAGGATGAAAGTCATCCCCTACTACCCGATCAGCGACGATGTGCTGGAAAAAATTATTCGCTTAAAGCTCGACCGCATCAAAGCGCGCGTGGCCGCCAATCACAAAGCCGATTTTGCGTATGACGACGCGCTCGTCGATAACGTGCTTGCGCGCTGCACCGAAGTAGATACCGGCGCACGCAATGTTGACCACATCCTGAACGGCACCTTGCTGCCCGAAATCGCCACCAGCGTGCTCGCCAAAATGGCCGAAGGCCTCGCGATCAGCAAGATCAAAGTGGGCGCGAGTAAAGACGGCAAATTCAGCTATCGGGTTGCGTAACCGTTACTCATGCTACTTATGTTTATGAACGGGCAATCATGAAAAAAATGGACCTGGCAGCTTTGCTCGCCCCGATTCGCGAAGATGCACCCTGCGGCGACGATTATTCATTCTCGATTGAGTTTGACAAAATCAAACGCGCGCGCGAAGAAGACGATCCGCATCTGTCGCAAGGCGAGTGGGCGACCGCGCTAAAAGTTGCTGACTGGCCGGTCGTGGTCGAGCAATCCACCGAGGTGCTGCAACACAAAAGCAAGGACATCCGCGCCGCATCCTGGCTGATTGAGGGGCTCGCGCACGTGCAGGGCTACCAGGGCATGGCCGACGGGTGCGAGTTGCTCAGCCAGCTTTGCGACCGCTATTGGGCGCAGCTCTACCCGCAAGCCGAAGATGGCGACCAGGAGTTGCGCATCGGCGCGTTTACGCACTTTGTTGCCACCTCGGTGCATCTGGTGCGCAGCATTCCGATTACGCAAGGCAATAGCGTGGCTTATTCCTGCGCGGATTACGACAATGCGCTGCGCTTTGAAAACCTGGCAAGTAAAACGCCGGACTTACGCGACGGCCTCCCCGACCACAAAGTGACGCTGGAAAAATTCACCGCCAGCCAGCACAAAACCCCGCGCATTTTTTATGAGGCATTGCAGATTGATTTCGCCGCCGCGCAAGCCGCCTGGAAGCACCTCGCCGCAACGATAGACGCGCACTTGGGCATCGAAGGCCCCTCGTTCACTGTCGTATTCGATGCCTTTGCGCTGGCCGAGCGCGTGATGCAACGCCTATTCAAAGAAGCGGGTGTACTGGCCAAAACTGCCGATACTGAGTCCCTACCCATTTCGACTGAAATAGCCTCTACGCCCGCAACCGCAACGCCCATCGGCCCCCTCACCCACCGCGCCCAAGCCTTGCAGCAGTTGCAGCAAGTCGCAGACTTTTTCCGCCGCACCGAGCCCCATAGCCCGGTGGCCTACCTCGCAAACCGTGCGGTGCAATGGGGCAACATGCCGCTGCACGAATGGTTGCGCACGGTGATCAAAGATGGCGGCACGCTGGCGCAGATCGAAGAATTGCTGGGCATGGGTATTACCCCAAAAAATGATGAACCGGGCTGAGCGGGTCGCGCCCACCATGCAGCACACCACGCAAATCGACCTGCTGGTTTTGCCCTCTCTCCCGCAAGCGGGAGAGAGCTGGGGAGAGGGGCCGGGAGGGCGCACGCCGGTGCATTTTATGCACCAAAACTCCCTCTCCTTTAACCCCTCCCCCGCTTTCGGGGGAGGGAAGCACCCAGCATTTCCAATGGGCAATCGGGGTAAATCAAGGGCCAAGATAAGGACAGTGAGATGAGTCAATTTCAATTTTCTGGCATGCCCGCAACAGCCTTGCAATCCAGTAGCGGCTTCAATTTAACCGACCTCTTCACCACCGCGCTGCCCGATCTTGCCACGCTGCAACAGACACTTGGCGACTTCATGGGCTACAGCCAGCATGCGCGGCTGTTGCAATTGGAAGTCGAAGGCCTTGATCTGCCGTGGCTGGTCGAACGCTGGCACAGCAGCGAAGCGCTCAACGCCCCCTTTACGCACGACCTGAGTGTGCTGTTAATGCAAGCCCGCTTAAGCCTCGATGATTTGCTCGGTCGCGTCGCTTATCTCACGCTATTACAAGCCGACGGCACTCAACGCCGCTTCTCCGGCATTATCGACAGCTTCGCCCAACTGGGTAGCGACGGTGGCCTTGCGCGCTATGGTTTAAGTCTCGTGCCCGCCACCCACTACGCCACTTTGCAAGGCGGCTCGCTGGTGTGGCAAGACCTCGCCGTCGACACGATCACTGACCGCATCCTCGCGCGCTACGCGCCGCACATTCGCCATCGCTGGCAACTTGGCAGCGCGCTCACCGCGCGTTCGCTGTGCGTGCAGTAT
>JAYWDZ010000063.1:0-2282 GCA_043779595.1 Nitrosomonadales bacterium | reverse complement strand
CCGCAGCCATTGTCGCGCCGTATCAGCTTGACGCCCGGCGCTGCATTTCCTACCTGACCATTGAGCTTAAAGGCGCCATCCCGGAAGAATTTCGCCCGTTGATGGGCAACCGCATTTATGGCTGCGACGATTGTCAGCTGGCGTGTCCGTGGAACCGTTTTGCGCAGATTGCGGAGCTCGCCGATTTCAGCGTGCGCAACGGCCTCGACAGCGCAGGCTTGATCGATCTGTTTGCGTGGACCGAAAGCGACTTCAACGACCGGCTGGCGGGCTCTGCAATCCGCCGCATCGGCCATGAACGCTGGCTGCGCAATATCGCCGTGGCGCTGGGCAACGCGCCGGGCTCTCTTGCGACGCAGTCTGCGCTGGCAGCGCGAGTCGATCATCCCTCAGGGCTGGTGCGCGAACACGTCGGCTGGGCGCTGGCGCGGAAAATGGCGTGTCCATGAATAACGCCCTCTCCCTTTCCCTGTGTCATACCAGTAAAATGAGGAAATATTCACCACGCTAGCTACCAGCATGCATCTGCTATATCGCTTATCGATTATCTTAATTTGTTCCTTTCCCTTTGGCGCATCATCCGCTAGCTTCAATTGTCAGAAGACTCAGTCTAAGGTAGAGAAGCTGATTTGCGCTGATCCAGATTTGTCGAAGTTAGACGAAAAGCTAAATTCTGCTTATCAGCGCGTATTGTCAGCAGTTCCCAATAGGTCAATCATTATTCAATGGCAGCGAGAGTGGTTAAAATCTGAAGTTCAAGTTTGCACGCAATTTTCTTGCTTGAAAAACGCATTCTCCTTGCGCCTAGCGTTGCTCCAACGGGTTGCTTCACAAGACGCTGATACAGCAATATGGAACGGCGCTTACATCCGTTACCTAAAAAATGGGAAAATTGATCAAGATTCAGCTTCTGTTACTTTAATCGGTCTTACTGGCGAAGATGTCTACATTTTCGGCGATGCACTCTGGCACGGTGCTAATTGGAAGATTGGTCAAATCAATGACGGACAAATTGATGGCATAGGCAAAGTAAACCTCGGGCGCATAAAGTTTAATTTTGATGGCTGTAATGGAGAAATGTCTTTGATTGGAAAAACATTGCTTATTGAGTATGAATCCGGCTGCGGTGGTTTAAACGTAACATTCAATGGCAAGTACAGACGAAAATGAGTCATCCTTCCCCTAACCCGACAGCCAACCAGATTTGTGTAAAAAACGCGCGGCCGATTGGTTGACGACAGGACTCCAATGTCCTCCCAAATCTCCTCACCCATAGGCGTTTTCGATTCCGGCATCGGTGGCCTCACCGTCGTGCGCGCGTTGATGGAGCGTTTACCGTTCGAAAACATTGTGTATTTTGGTGATACCGCGCGTGTGCCCTATGGCGTGAAATCGGTCGAAACCATCACGCATTACACCGCAGAAATCACCCGCTTTCTGCTGGAAAAAGACGTCAAGCTGCTGGTGATCGCCTGCAATACGATGGCCGCCGTCGCCGCGCAGGTGGTCAAGGACCTGTCGCCGGTGCCGGTGCTGGATGTGATCGATGCAGGTGCGTTCTCCGCCCGCGCCGGCAAAAAAATCGGCGTGATCGGCACCCCGACGACGATCAACAGCAACGCCTACGCGCGCGCGATCCACCAGTACGCACCGGAATCGCGCATCCATTCGCAAGCCTGCGCGCTGTTCGTGCCGCTGGTCGAAGAAGGCTGGCTGGACCACGCGGTCACGCGTCTAACCGCTGAGGATGATTTAAAGCCACTAATGGCGGAACACATCGATACGCTGGTGCTGGGTTGCACGCACTATCCACTGCTCAAACCACTGTTGAGCCAGGTCATGGGCGAGGAAGTGCAACTGGTCGATTCTGCCGAAGCCATGGCCGAACAGGTCGCCGAGACACTTACGCGAGAGCATCTCGCCAACCCCGGCCCCGCCAAGCCGCGCTACGATTTCTACGTGACCGATCTGCCCTTGCGTTTCCAGACCATCGGCGAACGCTTTCTGGGACGCACGCTGGAAAATGTGCAAGTGGTGAAGTGGTAATAATTCGTAGTGAAAAATGAACCCCTAGGAGATAAAGTCACGGCAGCGTTTCCCATGTTTCACCCGGCAACACATCACTACCGAGACAGGACCACTTCATGAACCTCAATCACCGGTTCAATGTTCGTGTAGTTCGGTATGTCACCCTGGAGTACTGCGGCGTGCGGTGTGAAGGCTTCCAGGAAGCTTTCAGTCGAGTCAAACAGAAAATGGCACATCGCAACCTGCGTGGCGTC
>JAYWDZ010000062.1:0-2283 GCA_043779595.1 Nitrosomonadales bacterium | reverse complement strand
ATGGCAATCCTCAAGGATTTACCACCAGTGATGTACTTATGGTGAGCAGCTGTACCAATGCGGATATTTTTAGTCCCACTTCAGTATCAAATGGGGGTACTACCGTCACCATGGCGCATGGCAATAGCACCAAGACCGGCAACCGTGTGGGTACTTATGGTTCGGATGGGGCTGTATACAAAATGGATAAATACACCTATTTCATAGGAACAAATCCTCATGGTTTGCGCGCGCTGTATCGTACTAACACGGTGACCGGTACAGCTGCTAATACAGAAGAACTGGTTGAAAACGTGTGGGATATGCAGATTACCTATGGTATGGATACTGATGCCGATGGCATGGCTGATGTCTATCGTGATGCCACCGGCGTGGGCACAAATTGGCAGCAGGTACTAAGTGCCCGCATCAGCTTGTTGATGGCCAGCCCGGATAACAACATTGTCAATTCCGCCCAAACCTATAAATTTAATGGCGTAGCGGTATTAGCCACTGATAAGCGGATGTATCAGGTATTGACCTCTACTATTGCCATCCGCAATCGCGCACCATGAGGCATAAATTGAATATACCCCCACGGCCATCCTCCCAGCACGGCGTGGCGCTGATTACCGGCCTGATCTTTATGGTCGTGCTGACCTTGTTAGTGGTGGCAGCAATGCGGACCACGATCTTGGAAGAAAAAATGGCGGGAAATGCACGCGACGTCAATATTGCTTTCCAGGCTGGCGAAGCGGCCTTAAGGGCAGGCGAACTAGTGCTTAATGGTGCCTCATTGCCCGCGTTTTCTACCACGGGTCCCTATCTTAAAGTGTCCACGCGTGACGATACATATTGGACAACCACACATACCTGGACCTCCGCTAATTCAGTGCTGTATTCCACCATTCCAAATGGCGCGGCTGCAGCACCTCGTTTTGTTATAGAAGAACTGGAACCAGTATCTTCCGTGGGATTTACCAAAAAAGCCGGACCCTTGACGCAAAAAGGTTATTACAGAATTATCGCGCGCGGAGTCGGTGGAAACATTAATACCGTTGTGTATGTGCAAAGCACGTATCGCCGTTGATGGAACTAAAAAAGGAAATAACCATGCACCATATTCGCGCTAGCATATTGAGTGTCCTGCTGATGACAATAATGGTCTCGGCTTCGGCTGCTGTAATCGATGTTGCTCAAAAACCGGTTTTTTTGAATCCTCCTGATCCCCGAGTCATGCTCGTGGTGTCCCGAGATCACGAATTATCCAAAAAAGCCTACAACGATCATAGCGACCTTAATGGAAATGGTGCACTGGAAATTACCTACACCGACACCATTGATTATTATGGATATTTCGACCCCAAAAAGTGTTACACCTACAACAGTGGTGGCGTTAGTAGCACCAGTAGTAGCAGCAATAATGGCCGATTTGATCCTGCTGCGGTTGCGACAGGTTCGAATTCCCATGATTGCTCCGCAAATTGGAGCGGCAATTTTCTTAACTGGGTAAGCATGACGCGGATGGATGTGTTACGTAAAACCCTGTACGGCGGATTGCGATCCATCGATAATAATGGCACCGCGTTGGGAGATACGGTTTTAGAACGCGCCTTATTGCCTAACGATGTGCATGCCTTTAACAAAGTTTACGCACCGGCCGGCGGGGCAACCGACATGGCGAAATACACCCCTTACAGTAACCCTGTTATGTCGTTTTGTAATGTAACCCTTGGCGCGGGGATGTCGCGGGCAAGTACTGCTCCCCCCATTATTCAGGTCGCCACAGGCGCATATCCACGCTGGGCGATGACCGAGTCGACACAGTGTGGTACCGGCGCGGCTGATAAACCCGGTAGCCTAACTGCTACCTTCATCACTCGTGTTGCCGTGTGTGTACCGGGTTTACTGGAAAGTACTTGTACGCTTTATGGCGCCACTAACCTCAAGCCAACGGGCCTATTGCAGCAGTATGGTGAAAAAGAAGCGCTGGCAAGGGTGCAATTTGGTTTGCTGACAGGAAGCTACTCCAAAAACAAATCGGGCGGGGTACTGCGTAAAAATACTTCCTGGCTAACAAATAATACGACATCCTCAGACGATGAAATTGACTCCGCCACCGGTCGATTCATTAACCAGACCACGACCAGCACCGGTATTATCAACACTATCAATCGTATCCGCATCTCCGGCTGGGATTACGGTTCCAGTCCACCCAAACATCAGAATAATTGTAATGTGCCGGGTATTTTGACTTTTGCTGATGGGGAATGCGTCGATTGGGGTAACCCATTGGCCGAGATG
>JAYWDZ010000061.1:0-14514 GCA_043779595.1 Nitrosomonadales bacterium | reverse complement strand
TTTGCATCGTCAGTTCCATTCAACTTCCACCACGCCGATTCTCGCAGCTCATCAATCACTTCGAGCAGTCCGGCTGCAAATAAATCAGCGTGTCCCTAAAATCTTCTTTACTGCTCTCGATTCAGGATTTTCGTAATGAAAACCGAGCGAATTGAATTTGTAGCCCCACGGGGTCTTAAAGCAAAATTGCAAGAAGAAGCAAAAGACCTTCATATCAGCTTAGATGAGTTGATTAGGGGGCGCTTACAGTTTGATGATGAGGAAAGGGAATTGGCGCTACTTACTGCATCACTAAAAGAAGCAACGACTGAAGCCCAACGTGATTGGACCTTTGCTGTTGAAGAGGTCAACAAATTAGTAGCCGCTTTACGTGATCAAAAGTGCAAAAGAAATCATCAAATTCGATTGCATATATAAGACCCGTCCTTCACCCCTTTCGCCTTACTCCGGCAAATCATTAAATTCTAAGTTCTTTCCGGCACGCTCTTTGTCTAAAGACAGCCCCAAGACTTAGGGCAATCACCCACCAAACTTGTATTCAGAAAGCTGCACGGCATTTGCTTCTACTATAGCAAGCAATGTGTCCTTGATAAACTGATATGGCAGTTCGGGATTGTCTTCCACAGCTTTACCGAGGCGTGCCCAATATTCTATTTGCTTCGGCACAGAACGATGTTCAGCAGCGGCGCGAGGCTTTGCCAGATCGATAAGTTCGTCGGATAACTTCAATGATGTTGCCATAACAAACCTAAGTAGAAGAGGTTATATTAGTGTAATGAACAGGAATTATTGACCAATTTTCGCCGCACACCGGCATGGATCGATACTGCAGAGAATTATGAAATGTTATGTCCAAGCTGCGGAGCTACTGAACTTATTCCCGACACACGCGATATCCCATATAACTACAAGGGGAAAAGCGTGACGATTCCGGCAATCGAGGGCGACTATTGCCCAGCTTGCGGCGAAGGTGTCTTGAACCGCGAACATGGTGACCGCTACGGCGATATGATTGGGCTATTTCAGCGTGAAGTGAATTCCGCCTAGGCTGTGCTACGTAGTATTAGGCTGCGGCCTGCCAACTTCTGGCCGTTCTATATTGACGTCACGATTGGTAAATATTGTATCCAAAGTGGCCGACTCAATCTTCTGACCCATTTTACGATTAACAATTTCGAAGTTAATCTCGATCCGTAGGTCACAGAAATACTGAAAAAGCTTATCTAGCGGGATTTGCATCTCTGAGCCGGGTTGATCAGTATTCTTACCTTCCAGGATACGAATGACAATTGCCAGAGGGGCGGCAGCATAATTATGGGAACCTTCAGAAAGGGTTTTCTCCAAATCACGGGCAATTAGATCCAGCCAGTGGTCGGGCAAGTTACTGGGTAGTGCAGCTGACGGCGGATGAGCAAATACTTCCTCCTTTAGCTTATCTAAGTCGGACTTGGGCAAGCGAGTGTGGTTCATGATGTTTTTCTCCTGCTTCACTGTTGCCCCAAAGCGGGGAAGATATCCGACCGACGTAAAAAATACTGCCTGTCACCGTCAACCGAGGGCCCAGTTATGGGGGTTACTCGCATATTTTGAAGTACCCATTTCGGCGAATGCTGAAGACTCTGGGCAAATTCGGCAAGCGATATATAGCTCAAGCGGAAGGCCTCTAACTCTTTGGGCGTAACGCGGCTCCCTTTTAGTTGATCTTTGACTGTAGCTAGTAGGCCGCGCCGTGCCAAATCATAGGCAACCTGTTGTTTTAGTCCGAGGCGTTGCGCCGCTTGATCTATCGTCATCGTCGACCCGAGATAGCTACGGTATGAAGACAGCCAAGCTCGCGCGCATACCACGTCAAGCACTACGTTACCCAGCGGCACTGGCTCAGATGAACTGGATACCGGTACTAAGTGCTCGCGCATCAATGCTTGAACAAGCGCAATAAATTCTCCATCCAGCAGACGCCAAAATCGCAGCACCCTAGCCACCGTGATTGTTGGGGATGCATCCCCTTTTACTTCTCCAACAAAACACAGAGCCTCAACAGCCTTTGACGGGATTTGCCACTTAGCTGCATTGTCGTGAGCTTTTGAAACAAACGGCACAACGACTCCGCCCTCGATAAGCTCACGCACGCGGCGCTCAGGCAGTGCAAGCTGACTTGCAGTTTCGCCCAAGGTAAGAGAATCGTCAGCCAGCTTCGTAAGTTGAACAAGATCGTTCCGATGGATCGATCTTGCCTTTCGGCCTGAAAGAAAGACGACCTGGTTGCTAGGGATCAGCTCTGCCTGTACAAACCGTCGAACTGTAGAAGGCGGAATACCTGCTTGATGTGCCGCTTGATTCAAAGTAATACGGGGATGCTCCACGACGGTCTGATTCTTGAGAGAACGATTGCGCTTGCAAACAACTCCCCACCAATGCTTAAGCAAATATTGCTCGAATTCATCCCGTAAAAACTGAAAGCCCTCGCTGCGCAAATCTATATAAAGCACGCGATATAGCGTACCAAAAACGCTACGTATGCTAGGAGAGGCTTCGGCTTTCCGCTGGATTGCGCTTAGCAGTGCATGAAAATTTATTGGCCAATTATCGATGAGGTGGCCGGCGTCCGACGTTAAAGAAGTTGCCATCTCCAACTTATGAAGGTTTGAAACCTTGCCTGGACGAGCAGGCTGAAACGTTTCAGAGAATTGGCCAAGATAACTTACCAACCTGAGCCATTCGTGCGCCGCTAACTTAGGCAGTACAGACGGTCGAGGTCCCCCAATAATCGATGCCTCAATAGCTTGAGTAACACGAAGCAATGGACGAGCTGCCTTATGAGCAGTTGCAGCGGCGAGCAAAGCCCCACAAGCACAACGTGCGAAGTTTGCGCGCTCAATACACTGCGCAAGACCGCAAACCGGGCATTGATCATATAAATGTACCGCATGCTTAGTACACACACAGCACAACTTCAACGTCCATTGTCCACGAAGATAGAGGGACTCTCTAAGGCACAGGGGACACCACCGCATGAAGTGATGATTAAAGTCTGCAACTACTAGACCAAGCGATAGCTCATTGCTGCCCCAATAGCTAGGATGCGGCCCAAATAAAGCTCGTCTTTCGCGGAGCGTTAATCGGACCCCTTCGCAAAATGCGTCAAAGCTATTTACTGTGGGATGCAACTGCCTGAGTGTTTCATAGCCGTTGCTATAAACAACACGCATCATATAACCGAGAGTAGCCTCTCCCTCAATAGGGCGAGGACGTACAGGCCACGGTTGGATTATTGTTGCCGTAAGTGGCAGTCCTGTGCAATCCAACATAATTAGTTCTTGTACCCACTCTGGATAAGATCAAGAACAAACGTGATTTCTTCTTCCGGCCCTGCGAGCAGATGTAGGCCGATGCGTCGAAATAATTCATCAAAATCGCTCACATCACGCAACACTGCTGGTATGTGCCACCTGTTAATTAGCTCGCTAAATTTTTCCAAATGGATATCCTGACTGGGGGCATCTAATAGGAGATTGAGTATGCTTACAGCCATGATTTCAGCCGGCAAGAAGCGCTTTGCTACTGCCTGAGGTGGGGCCGTCAAAACATCACGCTGCATTGCGGTATCAATATCTTTAATGCGACAAGCTGGGTCTGTCCACCATATTGCAAAATGGCGCATGTATACGGTTCGCTCGAAGAGGTTGTTTCCATAAAACCATATGAACAACGCCGAGCCAAGATCGAGGGCGTAGTCTCCAAGGTAACGATTCAGCGTCTTTCGAGTTTTAATTTGTAATACACCCGGACCGGAATTGAACGCATATTTTTGTGCATCAGTAGGAAGAGCAAAGTGCAGCAATTGTTTTCCCTTGAATCGTTTTTTTTTGGCCCGTATAAGACGGTAAATTAATTGTTCAGTCGTGTGGCTAAAGCGTTTAGATTCACGTGATCCACATCTATCCCACCGATTTATAGTTTGAGGCTGCCAATAATTGGATTTTCTAACAGGCGGTCGACGCGTGAATTCACACAATGTTGTTGCAAACTCAAGCCTCCGGTAGACTTTTTCCAAGCGGTATTGACCATGTTCAGGTTTGACAAAATGTTCCTGATAAGGAACTGGCAGTATCACATCACTGGACTCTGCTATAACTTGCGCAATATAGAGAGCTCCGGGCTCAATGGGCAGGAGAGGCATTTTTTCAATGGGAACACTACATACGCAAAGCCACGTGGGTGACCCGTTAAGCCAATCAAACGTCCGTAAACACGTATTGCAGGCCCTTATTAGCGCGCATTGATGTAGAGGACATGCTTTCACCAGTGGGAGCTCCCATAGAGCAAAATGGAATCCACTGTCTTTTAAACATGCTGGACAAAAAGATGGAGCGCCGAGAGAAAAATAAAACCAATCGTGCCGGTGGTCCCATGCATACCGTTTTAGCGCGGGACGCTCTAACCACCAAGAGCGATTCAGAATTTCAGACTCACCGATCATTGACTGTAAGGTCTCAAACGCTGTGACCTCACTTCGCGGTGTTCCACAATATAAAGCACGTAATGCAACATAAATATCTTTTGTCATCCGATGGCCGTTAGCTACGAGAAAGCGATGGATATAACCAGCGAGACTCTCTCCGGTCTCCATGTACGGCCGGACGGGAAAATTGGCGAAAGGAACCAACATTTTCATCTCGTACGCGAGACCACTTTGTAACTGCCACGTTCGAATGGCTCCTTACCACGATCAAGTCGACGGAATTCGAAAGCAGGGTTGAACGGATTAAGCGGGCCAATGCCTTCCCACCATATTTCTTGGGTAAAAACACGCTCTAACTGTCCCGGCCCAATCTGCGAGCACTCTGTCTCTATGGCGTGACGCAAGGCGCCCGCCAACAGACGTTTGATATATGCCACACGGCCGTCGCTAGCATAGTAAAGACGGCGACCCAGCTCAGACCAGCTAAAGTTCCCCGTTGATAGAGGCAGGGGTATACAGCTTCCAAGTGTTACGAATAACTGTAAGCATTCGGTATCAACATTTTCGGTGTCGCTCTGACCCAAGGCCAGTCTAAGTCGCCTAGAAAAGCGCCTGCGCAGTTGCTCGTTCACTTGCAACAGGTTTTCCAATCGCGGCAAGCCCAAAAAGACTGTAGGCACGCCCATTGCGTCGATCAGGTTTTTTAGCCAGTCGCCCACCATGTAGTGCGTAGCAACTTGTCCCCGGTCATGGATATGTTGCGCTTCGTCGAACAGCACTACCTCGACGTAGCACGCACGGCATAAAGTAATCACCCGGGCGGTTTTATTCGAAATATTACCCGTAGATGGTGACGGGTCACCCAGGCGTGCGAGCATCGACTCAGCAACACTGGATACAGTTGCGGCAGGTGGGACAGAAACAATAAGCGAGGGAACATGATCGCGATCCAGCAACACCGAGCGTGGGTACCTCTCGCCGATCCAGCGACACAGGCTACTTTTACCTGTACCACTTTCGCCAAGTACCAAAAGATGCTCTGCTAGCCCGGTTTCGCGATACTGCGCGATGTTGGCCTCCACTGCGTTCGCCGCAGCGATAAACGGCGGGAATGGGATGTATTCTTCGTCAAAGCGTTTTAGCGCGCCATAGGCTTCGTTGTTCATGATTCACCTCCAGTTTGGCGCTTTAGCTGAAACGTCCCAAGCGGTTGAGGGGGTTCATCTTTAACACTTGGACAGATAAGCGGCATGGCTGCATGACGCGGTGTGGGTGTGGGGCCAGGAGGCGCAGCAGCACCACTAGGCAGGTTGCTACTAAAACCTTTCAGCGCAGCGCCACGCCGTCGCGCTGTTTGCTTCCGGCTAACCATGAGCGCATTGATGGATTGCGAGAGCTGGCTCCGTGCGCGCTGGAGCGCAATGGGGTCTTCGGCTGACGCCCCTTGCTCACGCAATAAATCACGAATCGTTTCGTTTTGCCTGAGCGACAGGCCACGAGCAAACGACTGATCAAGCGCCAGTACTGTGACCGGATCCGCATCGTCAGGCCCCCAAACCTGTATATCGCCCAGGTCTTCCGCATCGTAAGACACCCGCACCTGCACGCCTTCTCCGAATGCACTCAGTATGGGCTGAAGCGAGTCTCCGCTATAGCGAATACCGTTAAGCTGGATGCCATCTCGGCGCAAACAACGGGTTTTAACTAGCCCAATTCGACGCTGGAGAGTATGTAAATCTTGTGGTAGCTCTGGTTCGTGTTGAGTTAATCCCTCTTGCCATCGTGCCCACGGGGTTGTGCCTAACCCCCTATGCAAGGTTTGCGCATAGACATCCACAACCCACTTCTCAAATATGTGCTTGAACTCTGCAAACGTCAGCAGCGCGCACTTCTGCGGATCGTAATCGCCACGCTGGTAAAACCGCGCAAAACTAGTACCGGGTAGTTGGTGCGCGAAGTTGTAATTTAGCGTGCCGAGAAAGCGCTCGACGGCTCCTTTGAAACGCGGCTGGTGCTTCGGACAAAATTGAATGTGAATGCCCAGGTCATATGCCACGCTGTCCAGATCGTTGCTATGAAACTCCATACCGTTATCAACCACAATCTGGGCAGGAAGGCCGTAACACGGCCAAGTGTGTTCGATTGGTAGACCGGGCATATCCGCTTTTGAAAGCGCCTTCGGCAGAATCGCGTGCCGTAGCGCACCCATTACAGCCGCTGTCGAGGGACTGCCAAAGCTAAGGTAATAGCCCAGCAGCATTCGGCTGTAACGATCAATAGCGACGGTCAGCGTTGGTCGCCCCAAAGGCAGCCAGGTTTTTTCATCGATCAGGAATAAATCGAGCGGCGTGTGATCCATTTCAACGCGCTCAAGAATTCGCTTAACGCGAACGCCTGCTTTGCCAATTCTGAAGCGTTTGTCGGCAGCGGCTTTACCTTCTCGGAGACAAGTGGTTTCATAAATGTTAGCTCTTTCAAGCAGGCGATACACCGTACGAATCGATGGAGGTCGGATGCGTTCGTCAGGTAGGCGTCGGGAATTCTCCGCGTTGATCTTGGCAATCAACCGCGTGTAAATATTGGGGCACGTGGCTTGCGGCGATGCCTTGAATGCTTCTGCGATGGCGTCAGAAGCAAGATGCAAAAAGCTCTCGCTCTGGCGCAGTTTTTTGCTACCGCGTAGATCAGTACGTGGGATCAATGATCGCATGTCATTGCCAGCTTGGAAGCGCATGACCCAGCGATAAAATGTCGTTGCGTAAGGTGGCTTGTCGTCGCCAATCTCTTCCGCAATCTGCTTAATCAAAGGATCGAGATATGCTCCCGTAAATATCAGAGGGCCGTGCTCCAGAACCTCTTCGATGTAACGTCGCCGCCGCACCACTGCATTCCTTAAGCGTTCAGGAAGTTCATCAAGCGGCCTGGAGAAAACGGGGACAGTAATCGGCGCCGCAACATTCTCCGCGGCGCGCGCAGAAACATTCCCCAGTGCATATTCAGCTAGGAGTGCGTCTCGTTTCACAATCATAAGCTGGCCGTCTACCACTCGCTCCAGCAGAGTTTCGCCGTTCGGCTGCAGCCGTTCAATCTGGAATGTCGTTCCATTCCACTCAAAAACCATGTTCTTGCGCAATCTAAAACCAGACATCTTGTATCTCCTTGATTAGGTGAATCAGTATTTCGGGGGATGCTTCTTGTTCCAGAGGGCATATCGCAAGCCCTGCAAGAAGAAGGCTGTAGGGGTCTACGCCACACTCAGAAAGCAAGCTGGCAGCGGCCTTAATGGATAAGGGGAAGTGGCTTCGATACCTTGTTGCGGCCAGACTGGCCGCGTCGGTCGAGGGCGGCACACGCGCCGCACGGTGGTAAACCCAGCGCAGATTCGATAAGCGCGGCTCTTGCCGAATGGTTGCATCGGTCAAAATGATGAAAGGGGTAGCCGAGCGCTGCATATGTTCGGCCACCCTGTCGAGCTTGTGCCGCACCTCTTCATCTTGAAGGCTGCGTACTGGCTTTACTTCGATAAATACAACAACCCCAGATGCCAGAACCAGCTCGAAATCAGGCGTGTAACGTCGCAGCCGAGCGCCGTCTGGGTAATTAATGGTTGCCGGTTGCTCACGGTAACGAACGATCAGCGGTGACGCCTCGAACAGGTAGATCGCCTCCAGTTCGAGCAAGCCTTCGTGATGAACCATCCGCCCGTTTTTGCGGCTTGGAAACTTGCCGCGAACGATGCCGCCCGATGGGCTGATGACTTGCCTTGCCCGGTGATGGGTATCCCCAATCGGAGTGCGTCCCTCCCAGCGTCCCTGCCATAAATTTGAAGGCATCATTACTCCTTGCCACGTAACGAGGGGGCGTACAGCTCCCTCCAACGCAATAACATCCGTCGGATATTCATGTTTTTAGGCGTAACAACGCCCGCGCCGGGTTCTAAACCCGACGTTTCATACAGGGTGAGAAGTGATTGGGGCTTGACTCAGGCTGGAGCTATGACGATACTAGAGTTGCGAAGTCGTAGTACTGTCAGATGTATCCAAACGGGGCAAGCCGCAAGGTTTTGTCCCGTTTTACATTGGAGCCTCCGCTTTACGTCGCTTTAAACGATGAATGGGTTCAACACACTCTTTGTTTAACGTTTCTTCTAGAGTGAGGAGTTCGTAAATCAGTCTTATTTGAACAGGTTTGAGCTTTGCAACCCGTTTACGAAGCTCGCGAAGCATCCAGAAAACGCTTTCTGGCATATCACTATCAATTATTAGCTTCGTTTGGGAAGCATCTAAGGCGTCCTTCAGAAGCTCAGTGTCTTCAGTCGAAAGGTTCAAGGCCGCGATCAGGCTATCCACAAACTCAGGTGTTGGTGGTCCTTTTTGACCAGTTTCAAGCGCCGAAACGTACGTTTGCTCATAGCCAATTAATTTTGCTAGCTCGGTTTGACGGATGCCGTGACGCATTCGGATTGAGTGAAGTAGCGTGGCGAAGGGGCTCACAATCAAAACCTAATTAGTTGCTAGAAATTAATAAAAGGTTAGATAGCCCTTAAACAAATGTCAAATTTTGACTTTTAAATCAATAGATTACAGGGTTGACAGACTATATAATTATTAATAAAGCGCACGGATAGAAATGCCGATGGCAGTGCGCCAAGTCCATCACTGATAAGGCGTAAGGCACTTTTTGAGGAAAACTCATTTGTGTGTAATTTATAGTATTAATTCTCCCTTCTTGGTCCCGCAATCGGCACACAATAAATAGTAATCCCGAAAAAGTGCTGCAGTGAAGCTCAATTATTTGAGACAAAAGGCTATCCCGGGCCTAGATCGAAATGTTTATGATTAGAAGCCCACTTCACCTGCACCCATGGTCATTTGCCTATGCTGGCTAAAGACAGTATGGCATTGAGGACGCTACTCCGAGCGGCATCTGGATGAGGGTGATCTTTATGTTGATTTTCTATTTGAGGCGGAAGTGACGCGATTTAAAACGCGGATTCGAGGGGCAATTTTTTCCTGCAATGTACGTACTGCGATACGCAGGTCGTACTCCGTTTGCAGGTTCAGCCAGAAACGCGGGTCCATATTGAAAAATAATCCTAGGCGCAATGCGGTGTCCGTAGTTACCGGCCGCGATCCATTCACCAATTCGCTGATCCGGCTAGGGGATACGTCGATGTCGGCAGAGAGCCGACGGGCCGTGATGCGTATCGGCTTCATAAAGTCCTCCAGCAAAATTTCGCCGGGATGAATTTCGTCAAGTAAATCAGCCATCATTGATCCCTAGTAATAGTCCATATTGGACCTGCTATGCGCCATTTTAGGACAGTTCAAATCGCCGCTAGATCAGACTTATGTCTCTTACGAATGAAATCTGACAATCTACTAACTGTCTGATGTTCAATCTTCTATGCGTGATATTGAAAAATGCCCCAAACTTCGCACTGAATGGTATTCTTGATTAATGTTACATTAATCAAGAATACCATATGCCTACCCCCCATGGCGGAAGCCGTCCCAATGCCGGTCGCAAAAGAGCAGAACCTACCAAGGTAATCCGCTTACCTGTTTCGATTATCAATCAACTTAAAAACTTGAGCCCCGGCGAGGGGTCCAACCTGTCTGAAATATTCTCCGTAACTGATCAACTGACTAAAGCTTCTAGCCCGTTATATCTATCAAAAGTTGCTGCTGGCTTTCCCTCTCCTGCAGACAATTACGTCGAACGCCGCCTTGATCTCAATGAGCATTTAATCAAGCATAAAGAAGCTACCTTCTTTGTTCGGGTGAATGGCGACTCCATGACCGGAGCTGGCATATTCGATAACGATCTTCTAGTTGTAGACCGCGCCATAAATCCCGAGGTTGGTCGAATTGTAGTTGCCTCAATAAACGGTGAACTTACAGTGAAACGGCTGATGCGCAATGAGGGGAAAATGTGGCTTGTCGCGGAAAATTCTGCCTATGCCCCTATTGAGATGAAAGACGGCATGGAATTTGTGATCTGGGGGGTCGTTACCAGTGCAGTCCACACCCTCTAAATCTGTTTTCGCTTTAGTCGATGGCAATAACTTCTACGTATCTTGTGAACGGGTATTCAACCCTGCATTAGAGAATCGCCCAATCGTGGTTCTCTCAAATAATGATGGGTGCGCAGTTTCCCGAAGTCAGCAAGCTAAAGACATGGGAATTGCCATGGGACAGCCTTGGTTTGAAATGCGGCATTTAGAGCGGCGCGGTCTGATCGCTCTATCATCAAATTACACGCTCTATGCCGACATGAGTGCCCGCATGATGAGCTTGGCTGCCCAGTTTTGTCCACGTCAGGAGGTGTATTCGATAGTTATTCGACCCTATATCGATACATATTTAAGAAAATTCAACCTCAAACTTAGGTTCATTAATATTTTTTTACGGGCTTATCGGGTTATAAAGTATCGAAGCTATACCTTAATTCTCATACTTATGTATGATGAAAGGTACTTACTTTCAACCAATAGCTACGGTCCAGACCAGCAGTGCTTTTAAGTTTGATCTGTGAATGCAATCCCTGCAGCGAGGTGGGATATTATGGGTCGAGCGCAGCGGAACGCGTTTCCTTAATAAGTTCGGTTTTTAAAAGTTGAGTGCTCTGCGAATTCACTATCGTCTGGTCGCTAACTGAAAGTCCTGGATGTTTGTCACTGTCAAAGCAAAGGTCTACACCGATTCAACCGGAGCATATACCGAGATTCCGGTGCTTTTGACCCCTGCTGGAGTCCTGGAGCCTCTCCTTGACTATTGCCTTGCGCGTTCGCATGACCGGAGTTTGGCATGGATAAAGAAGGTCATACGCTCAGTCTCAATTTTTCTTGAGTACTTGAACAGCAATCCAGAAGAAGCTGATACGTACCGACTTTTTCTGAATTTTGCGCAACGCCTTTATACAGGTACGTTTGACAGACGAACCGGGCTTGATCCGAGCGGACTGTTTTGGCAACCGCGAAGCACAAAAGAGGCTGCGAGTATTGTGACTCATCTCACCGACTTCTTTGGATGGCTTAGCGAAATTCGACCGACTCTTGCAAAGATAAATCCACGTTATACGGGCGGCCACTTTGACCGGCGGGTCGACGAAGCCGCATATCAGTATCGACGAGACAGGGCATTCTTAGGGCATACCTGGGCCGCCAATGTAAGCCTAGAGATGGGTGGGTACAGGGTACGGTCGCAGCGTTTGCCGCGAGTTGAACAAGGCGAGCCCCCTGCCTTTCCCGATAATAGGTTTATGGAACTCCTTTCGAAAGGCTTTAAGATCGCGGGGAAGTACGACTATCGCAACATGCTCCTTGCACTCCTTATGCACGGCGCTGGATTTCGTGAGTCCGAACCTTTTCATCTCTATATTGGAGACGTTTTTCCAGACCCTTCAAACGAGCGACGGGCAATGGTGCTAATTCATCACCCCACCCATGGAACGCCACCGTCCGACTGGCGGGAGGAGCGCGGACGCCCCAGAAAAGGAAACCGAGCCGCTTATCTCGCAGAAAAATTCGGGTTGGTGCCTCGCACAAATCTGCTCGATAGTCGCGCAGCTGGCTGGAAAGGAGGGACGCATGATGGCGCATACTACAAACAGGCATACTGGTTTACCCCCGAGTACGGCGAGTTATTCCTACAGCTGTGGCAGCATTACATCGGAGAAGTCGCACGGCTTGAGCGAAATCATCCCTTCGCGTTTATCAATTTGCGGCGCGAACCGCGCGGGGCCATGTACTGCCTCGCCCAATTCAACAAGGCGCACGCGGCTGCGTGTGAGCGCATCGGATTAACAGTGGCAAAGCATTTAGGCACAACGCCGCACGGACATAGACATGCTTACGGTCAGCGGCTGAAGAACGCGGGTATGGACAAGTTGCTCATTCGTCGTTTTATGCATCACGCCTCGCCTGAAAGTCAAGACGTCTACACCCAAACGACTTTGAAAGAAGCATTGACCGCTTTAGAGGCGGGGGCGCAGCGCCTTCAGCCAACCCTCAATGGATGTTCGGCACGGGCTCGTCTTGAACTGATCAGCATTTTGCCGGCCAAACCATGGCCTCTGAATTGATATTAAAAGACTCTCCCCGGGCGCATGAAAGTTTCCAAGACATGCCGAAGACTAATCGGAAGAAACGGAATGTCGTTGGATACCGCCGATGCTCGGACCCCATGCTCCAATGGGTCACACGAGATTATCCTCAGCTTGCTGTTTGGCGTGAATTGGCCGTCGATTGGTTAAAGGGTGAGCCCAACGCCGTACATGTCCGATTGTCTGCGTTAGTCGTGTTCTTGGAACGATACCTCATTCAGCAGCGAGTACCGCTTGATCCTGCCTCCTTCTTTTCGCGGAACACCTTGCTCCCAGATTTCTATCAGACTGCTTGTCCGGATTCTGGAGCAGGAGTCGCATACAACAACCTCATGCACGGCTTCCTGAATTGGGCACTCTTGCGCGATTTCAGTGAGCGGGCTGAGGATGGCCATCCCTTAATTTCACCGGCCTATCGCAATCCAATTGCTCGACGGTCTACGTCTTCTGGTAGTCCTAAACTAGACGAAAGCGTCCACACCCCATTGCCTTATGGCTACATAGATGAGCTTCGCAAAATGCTTGCAGCTGGGCCGCATTTTAGAGACTGGAAATGGGCGCAGAAGGCCGCCGGGCCAGACATCGGAAAATCCGGCATTGTGGGGCCCGATTGGTTTCCTGCGCTGGAGCAAGATATTGACCGAGAGGACCCTGATTGCGTTTGAAGGAGACGACCACTCGCAAATTCAAGTGGCGGGATACTGGAGATATGGAGTCCTGTGCGGTGGGTCGGATTGTTAGTTAAATTGATTCTTCCCCTTCGCACCATGCAGGTCAGAATGCTTGATTCAGGTGAGGCCGATACATGGCGATATGAGGCGGGAACGTGGGTGCTGAACCGGAACAAAATCGCTGAAGGTAGCGAGCGTAAGCCGCACCAGCAAGGGGTGTTTCGCCGTATTCGTGAACTTAATAATGAGCATACAACGGTGCTTTATGTCAATACGAATAAGACAGCAGACAGGTATAAGTCTGGGCCAGCCAAGGGCTATGTTCTTCCTTGGCCTTCGCAAGGACAAACTCATCAACTTATTTTTTACTGGCTTGAAAAACTTCGTAACTGGCAGGAGAAATACAATCCGATTGCTCGTCGCACAGCGTGGAAAGAGTTGGACGGCAGGCATATACAAGCCAAGAGTGACGTGCAGTTGGCCGGATATTCGGACACCTGCTTTCTATTTCGACTTCCAGAAGCTCGGATTGGCGAACGACATCTCCCAACTCCCGACTCCTTGCTGTTCCGCGCTTGGTTCGCCCTGTTAGCTGAGCTGGAGTTACGGCTTGCCACGCGTGGCGAGACGCATGCTGATGAAACACCGATTCGCCTCGTGCGTTCTGCCTCTCCAGGTCGAAATTATAAAAGCATTACAACGCTGTTCCCTCTGCATAGCTTGCGCGTCTCGTTGATAACCGCGCTGGCACTCGAAGGAAAAGTACCGTTTCCAATTCTTCAAAAATTGGTTGGGCACAGTCGACTCCTGATGACGCTGTACTACACCAAGCCTGGCGCGGCCCACATACGGGAAGAACTACAAGGAGCAGCCGAGCGGCTGAACTCAAACAAAGAGCGAAGCATCCAGCAATTCATGTTGAACACGGAACATGCTGAACTGCTGAACCAAGCCATCTGTAACAATTCGGCAAGTCTTGCTGCTGCAATTCCTCAACACCCGGCGTCGCGTAATCCTACCGGGTGGATGCCCATGCATCATGGATTATGTCTTGCCGGCGGGAATACAAGTGAAGACGAAGGCCTCTCATCATTGGGGGGTTGCCACAATGGCGGCGTCAACATTGGCGCGCATACCAACCCAAAATACAGTGCAGTACCAGGTGGGGCCCGCAATTGCATAAGGGCACTTCTATAAATCCCATTAAATTTCATCCCACCGTCATCGAATCATTTTTTGATGACATTCTTGCGAGACTCGTGATTTCTACAGTGG
>JAYWDZ010000060.1:0-5723 GCA_043779595.1 Nitrosomonadales bacterium | reverse complement strand
CATTTCAAACCCGCTTCGATCACGCTCCATTTGCTGGAGTCGATCATGATGGGCACGCGCGAAATGTCCGGCTCCGACGCGATCAACAACAGAAAGCGTACCATCGCCGCCTCGGCGTCGAGCATGCCCTCGTCCATGTTGATGTCGATGATCTGCGCGCCGTTTTCTACTTGCTGCCGCGCCACGTCGAGCGCTTTGTCGTATTCGCCGTTCAGAATCAGCCGCGAGAAAGCCTTGGAGCCGGTGACGTTGGTACGCTCGCCGACGTTGACGAATAGCGAATCTTTACCCACGTTGAATGGCTCAAGACCAGACAACCGCATCGCCGGTTCGATTACCGGCGGTACGCGCGGGGCAACGCCCTCGACTGCCTTGGCAATCGCGGCGATATGCGCGGGCGAACTGCCGCAGCAACCACCGACGATATTCAGCAAACCCGCGCGTGCCCATTCCCCGATGTGCCCAGCCATCTCCGGGCCTTCCATGTCGTATTCGCCAAACGCATTCGGCAGGCCGGCGTTAGGGTGCGCGGAGATGAAGCAGTCGGCTTTGTTCGACAGCTCGTTGATGTATTGCCGAAGTAAATCGGGGCCGAGTGCGCAGTTCAAGCCAATCGCCAGCGGCTTGGCGTGACGCACCGAATTCCAGAACGCCTCGCCAACCTGACCCGAGAGCGTGCGCCCGGAAGCGTCGGTGATCGTGCCGGAAATCATCACCGGCAGACGCATATTGTGCAGCTCGAAATATTCCTCAATCGCGAACAGCGCGGCCTTGGCGTTCAGCGTGTCGAAAATGGTTTCGACCATCAAAATATCCACGCCGCCTTTGACCAGACCATCAATCGCTTCCAGATACGCGATGCGCAACTGGTCGAACGTCACATTGCGAAAGCCCGGGTCGTTCACGTCGGGTGAGATAGTCGCGGTGCGCGAGGTGGGCCCCAGCACGCCTGCGACGAAACGCGGTTTATTGGGTGTTTTGGCGGTCCACTCGTCCGCAGCAGCGCGCGCCAGTTTTGCCGCGGCCACATTCAGCTCGTGCACCAGAAATTCCATGTGGTAATCCGCCATGGAAATTGAGGTCGCGTTGAAGCTGTTGGTCTCGAGGATATCTGCGCCCGCTTCCAGATATTTGCCGTGGATTTCCTGAATGATCGCGGGCTGAGTCAGGCACAACAAATCGTTATTGCCTTTCACGTCGTGCGCAAAATCGGCAAAGCGCTCGCCACGATATGCGGCTTCGTCGAGCTGGTACGACTGGATCATTGTTCCCATTGCGCCATCTAGTATGAGAATTCGACGGCTAAGGAGCGATTGAAGCGTGGAAGTGAGCGACATGGGGCGGCTGATTCGTTTAAACGCTGATTATAAATTGTTAAGCCTGATCCGCACCGCGAGGGGTTTCAGCGAATTCTGCGCATCGCAGCTTGTGGGTTCTCTCGCCAATCGGGTCGGAGGTATAAAAATTGCTGAACTGCTGGTTCTGTTGATCGCGGATTCCATAATGTTCAAACACGTGTGGTTAGGCTGTTATTTCGCGGGTCTCGTATTTTCGTCCGTAGCGCGCGCCGATACTGCCGAGGACGCCGCGCACTATTACGAGGATGCCCTCACCCGCTATGAGCGGCGTGACGATGCCGCAGCGGTTATACAGCTCAAAAATGCGTTGAAGCAGGATCACCGCATGTTGCCTGCGCTGGTGTTGCTGGGGCAGACCTATTTACGGCTGGGCCAACCGGCTGCGGCGGAGCAAGTGTTGGCGGATGCAGAACGTTTAGGCGCCGCGCGCGGGCAGATTGCCGTGTTGCAAGCGCAGGCATATTACGATCAAAATAAATATCAAGCCTTGCTGGACAAGTTTGGCACCAGTGACCTGGCCCCCACTCAGCAAAGCGACCTATTGGTATTACGCGCCCGCGCTCAACTTGACCTCTCGCAATACGATGCCGCGATGCAGTCTGCGCAACAAGCCGCGCGCATCCCGGGCGGGGAAGCGCGCGGGCTCGCGCTGCTGGCTAAAATTCATTTGAACGCAGGGCGAATCGATGAGGCGCGAGCGTTGGTGCGCCAAGCGCTGCAGCGAGCGCCGCGCGATGCCGAAGCGTTGACCATGCTGGCCTCAATTGCTCATGTGGAAGGCTCACTTGAAACGGCGGCACGCGATTACGGGCAGGCATTGGCGGCAGACCCTGATCAGCGCGATGCCCGGCTCGCCCGCGCGGCGATATGGCTTGATCTGAAACGGGATGCAGACGCCAAAATTGACATCGATTTGTTGCGCAAGAAGTTTCCGCGCGACCCGCGCGGCATTTACCTCAGCGCCGTCTATTTTGAACGGCAAGGCGACACTGTCCGCGCCCAAAATGCGATGCGTGAGCTCGCGCATAGCTTGAGCCAGCTCCCGCCCGCCTATGTCAATAGCGCCGACCAGTTACCTCTGCTGGGGGGCTTGGCGTATTACGCGTTACATGAATTTGAGCGCGCGCAAAAATACCTGGAGACCTACCTGAACAAGCATACGAAGGCGACCGGCGCGCGCAAGCTGCTGGCCAGTATTTATTTGTCGCAACGCCAGAATGAGCGCGTGATCGCGGTATTGCAGCCCGCGCTGAGTGTGTCGCCTAACGATGCCCGTGTGTTGTCAATGCTGGGTGAGGCATACATGGCGCAAGGTATGCACGCCAAGGCGGCTAGCTTGTTTCAGGACGCAGTCCGCGCGGATCGTAGCCCGGATATTCAAACCGGACTGGGCGTGAGCCTGATGAATGCCGGCCAACAAGAAGCCGGGTTCGAAGCCTTGAAGCGCGCGTATCAACAAGGCGGCGCGAATTCACACGCGGAGGTGCCGCTAGCGCTGACTTTGCTCAAGCGTGGCGAGCCCAAACGCGCCATTACTATTGTTGAGGCGCTGGTGCAACGCGAGCCGCGCAATATTTCCGCGCGCAATTTATTAGGCATGGCGCGGATGGCTGCTGGGGATAGGCCCGGCGCTCGCGCGGAATACATTGCCGCGATTAAAATGTCGCCCAGCTTTTATATTGCGCACCTCAATCTCGCCCGTGTCGATGAGGCCGACGGCCAGATTGCGCGTGCCCGCCAACGTTATGTAGACATCCTCAAAGTGTCTCCCACGCATATCGATGCGATGCTGGAACTGGGTCGGCTGGAGGAAGGCGCTGGGCGTGTCAATGAAGCGATACGCTGGCTGGACAAAGCCCGTAGCCTGCGGGGCCAGGACCTGCGCCCGCGCCTCGCGTTGCACGAGCTTTATCTACGTCAAGGGCAAACACGACTCGCGCTCGACGCCGCCAAGGATGCGCAAGGCATCGCCCCCGATAGCCCCATCACGCTGATGGCGTTGGCGCAGGGCCAAATTGCGGTCGGCAATTTTGATCAAGCGCGCGTGAACCTGACCCGGCTGGCCCAACTCGTCGCGTTTAACCCGGCACGCTTAACCCGCATTGCTGCGCTACAGATGCAAATCGGTGATCTCGGCGCGGCGCGCTATACGCTGAGTAAAGCGTTGTTAGCCGCAGCGGATTATTTGCCTGCGCAATCGCTGCAAGTCCGGCTGGAAATGAAAAGCGGCAATGTCGCGCTGGCTGAAAAACAGGCAGAGGCACTCATCGCGCAGCACCCGCGCGACTCTAACGCGCAACAATTGATGGGCGAAGTGCGCATGGCGCAAAATCGCTATTCCGATGCCGTTGTTGCCTACCGCGCGGTGTACAACGCACATCCCGATCAGCAAAGCTTGTTCGGCTTGTACGGCGCATTATTGGCCGATCAAAAACCCCAGCAAGCGGCGACATTGATGGCAGCCTGGAGTAAACGCTACCCGCAAGATCGCGCCGCGTCGCACGCACTGGGCGAAGCCTGGATGGCGTTGAAGGACCTGGGTCAGGCGCGCGCGGTTTATCATGGAGATGGTGCGTACCGACGCGCAGGACGCGCGCGCGCACAACAATCTTGCCGCGGTGCTGCTGCAAACCGGAGATCCAGCGGCATTGCAGCATGCTGAGAAGGCCCGCGCACTCGCACTCAGTCAACCTCAGGTGAATGACACTCTCGGCTGGATACTGGTGCAACGGGGGCAAATTGAAAAGGGCTTACGTTACCTGCGCGAGGCTGTATTGCGTGCGCCGGAGGACGTTCAAATTCAAGCGCATCTGGCTGCCGCGTTGAGCCAGCAAAAGGTGTCCTTGGGTAAATAGATTTCAGCACCTAAATTGAAGCCACAAAATGTCGGCGTAATTTACGTACAAGTGTAGGAGTTTCACTCTAAATTTTTAAATTATTGATTTATATACAATTTGTACTTGGCCCATCAATTGCTTTGTCACTTTTAAACCAATAACAAGGGAATACCAAAATGAAAAAACAGTATCAATTACATAAGCAATGCGCCCTGTTGCTGGCATTGGGCTTGTTAGCGGGTAATGCTGCGGCCACCACATGGACCTATGGCAGTACCGGGCCGGTAACGGCCGGTGGCTTAACCGCCAGCGCTTCCGCAATTTCTGCCCCGAACGTCACCACAGGGGCACTGACCGCTACCACAGCCTATTACAGCGGCGGCCTGGGCGTCACTAGCCCCGGGGAAACACTCACCAGCCCGCAACATGCAATCGATAACAATGGCGCGATCGAATCAGTGCTATTCTCATTTTCTGATGGCGTGGCTGGCTCGACTACAGCAGACAAAGTCAATTTGAGTTCTGTAAGTTTGGGGTACGCGAGTGGGGACTCAGACTTTAGCGTCTATGCCTATACCGGAGCGGGCGTAGGCGATCCATTAGGCAAGACGTACACCAATTTAACCAGCAGTGGCTGGACCTTAATCGGCCATTACGATGGTGGCAGCGCCGCAGGAACCTATGCCATATCTAACGCTATTTACTCCAGCTATTGGCTTGTTGGCGCATATAACGGGGTAGGAGGCTCGCTATCGACCACTAATGATTATTTCAAGATTGCTAGCCTGGATGGAACTAAATGCCCCGCCACGGGTTCGATGCCCGCAAGTTGCACGGGTATCACCGTGGGGAGTGTTCCAGAACCGGGTACTTTGTTGTTGATGGGGGCAGGTTTATTTGGTTTACATCGGAGCTCATCGCGCCGTCCCCTGTAATTATTTCCAATACCCCTCAAGACCCCGCGCGCGGGGTCTTGTTGTTTCTGCCGTGTGAATTACTATGAGGTGACGCACACTCACTGGTAGGTCTATGAAACATTTAACGCCCCGCGAAGCCCACGCTTTTTTAATGCATCATCCCGAGGCGGTATTCGTGGATTGCCGGTCTGAGATCGAATATCTCTTTGTGGGCCACCCGATCGGGACGATTCACATTGCATGGCAAGATAGCCCGGACTGGGATGTTAACCCTGATTTTTTGGGCCACGCGCGCAAGGCCGCCTCGGTCAATCGCCCGGTAGTGCTCATTTGCCGCTCGGGGCGACGCTCGATGGAAGCGGGACGCTATATGGAGAAATACGGCTTCCCCGAGGTCTACAACGTGCAGCACGGGTTTGAAGGCGACATGGATGAAACGCGCCATCGCTGTACCTTAAATGGCTGGAAGTTTGATGGCTTGCCTTGGGAACAAACTTGATTAAACGATAGTTTAATGGGCACTTCTATAAATCCCATTAAATTTCATCCCACCGTCATCGAATCATTTTTTGATGACATTCTTGCGAGACTCGTGATTTCTACAGTGGTTT
>JAYWDZ010000059.1:0-2287 GCA_043779595.1 Nitrosomonadales bacterium | reverse complement strand
GCGAGATTTTAGCCAGCACCGTTTGGATTTTTTGGGCCTTCTCGGCGGGCATGTTCTCAACCGCGATAACAGGGAGTTGTGATAGCGTTGAAACCGTTGAAACCCTTGAAACCGTTGCTAGATTGCTTAGTCCCTCTGCTTTTTGCGTATCTGTATTCATGCCATACCCTTTTTAATATTCAGTTTGCGGATTGATCGGGGGCTATCGTGTCCATAATTTGTTGCATTTGACTCGCCGCAGGTGGCGGGACCACATTATCAATCGTTGCGGGGATGCCTTCCAAACCGATCGATTTAGTGTCGCCAATAGCACCTGACACACCCGTTCTAAAACCGTGGTCGACCCAGGCTAGCGACTGCACATCTTTATCCATTAGCGCACTAATCAAGCGTGTGCCATTTTTGCTCGTA
Organism: Nitrosomonadales bacterium; assembly: GCA_043779595.1. GTDB lineage: Bacteria > Pseudomonadota > Gammaproteobacteria > Burkholderiales > Thiobacillaceae > Thiobacillus. Next base: position 1,876 of record JAYWDZ010000059.1, on the reverse strand, counting down.
GCAATTACGGTATGAGAACTCCATACGGTTGGAGTGGGATATATTATTTTTATTTTACCTTTCACTGCCTGCCAAACGTCTGGGTTTTCACGCCGAAATTCCACTAACTGCGCTTCATATCCCGCGATAATTGGTTTCGCACCCATACCCATTCTGAGGTACTGCGAGAATAAATCTTTGGACGAATCCTCCATATAACCCATCCGGCTGTAAAAGTTTTTTACAGCCACTAAAGCGGACTTCATTCCTGGTTCACTCGCGAGATCGCCGTCAGCCGCAATAGTCGCTACTAAACCAGCAAATAGGTTTCCGGAGCTTGATTTGATCGGCGACGTGGTATAAACCGTCACACTCCCAAACAACCCTTGCACCCCTATATCAGCCCATTTTTTATGGGTAACGACTGCATCAATTAAGCCCTTCATATTGGTCATGTAAATGACGCCACCTATTTCCTTTGCGTACCCGGCACGAATCAAGGAATCGGCAATAGGGGTCCATGTAAAAAGCACAATTGGCGAATTAAAAGCAGTTTCCTCCTTTATCACTCTGCTCGGAAAATTAGCCTTAAATAATTGTACGGGGAATGGCGCGGAAGGAAATAAAAAGTCTTGATCACCTGGGTCATGCGACACCATTTCGATCCCCCCGGCTTTGCGCCATTGCACGGTTAATCCATATCGGTCGCTTGCGATGTCTTTAAATCGCTGACTATCAAACAGTCCAGCTTTTTCACCACCGATAAAACCCTTGATGCTGATAGCTTCAGGCGTTTTCTTAAACCCTACTGACTGCGTAACAGATTGAATGGTTGTAGAGTCGCTTGGAATAAATTTCCATACGACAACCCCAATTAACGCCACCAAAACGATCAACCCTCCGAGGAGCTTTTGCCTATCCACTATTTTTTCCTTTCACGTCCAGACCATCCATTTTCAGCGTTTGCTCTAATAGTGCAATTTCATTATCCAGGTCAAAAACATCATTCTGCATTAAATGCTTTTGCTGTTTGGTGAATGCCCTTTCAATCATTTCTAGCGCGTGCCGGGCTTTCCCCCCTAATTCTTCCTGACCATCATTTGTTATCTCCACCTTTGCTAAATCCGCGTATTTGTCCACGATTTGCACCGCGGCATCAAGATAATAGGTGAAAAATCTATTCGCTCCTTGCGCTTTCGACGGCTTCTCCTCGATCTGGCCCATAATCGCCTCGCCAATACCGATTATTTTCTCCGCCCGCAATTTGATATCCTGAGGCACGAAGGGTTGAGCCGATTGTGCACGAAGTAAATTGAGCTGGTCTCTACCCTCGTCGATCATGCCACGGACATTTGATTCCATACGAGGCAGAATCTTTGAGTTCTTATCCGAAAGTATTAGCCTCACGCCAAAAAATACGCCAACCCCTGCCCCGATGCCCACCAAAATAGGGAGCCCTAAACCAACGACGCTACTCACGAGCACGACTGCTCCGGCAACGCCTGAAATAATTTCCTGGTCAAGTTGTTGGGGCATTTTTGCTAGTTGTATCCACGTGCCTTCCGGAAAGCACCGACTAAATCTTGCCCTGCGTCAAAATGCGCTCCATGCGATAGCGCTGCGACAGCGTTAAGTTCCTGCGAATTAGCCGTTCCGAATCCAATTGTGTAAATAGGAATGGTTGTGCGGCTCTTCTCATAAAATTGCTTAAAATCGTCGAAATTTTCCCCGCTGGTATTTTCCCCATCAGTCATTAACACCATGGACACCGTATAGCTTTCAAGGTTTTTTTCCTGTTTTATAGTGTTTAACCCGACGATTGCCGACGCGTAAATGGCGGTTCCTCCCTCTGCTGGCAAACGTGTTACTGAATTCAACACCGCTTCCAGGTCGCGCG
>JAYWDZ010000058.1:0-2289 GCA_043779595.1 Nitrosomonadales bacterium | reverse complement strand
GGGTGCGCACGCTGGTCAAGTAGCTGGGCATATGGTGGTGGGTTGTGCACAGAGTGCGGCGGCGGGCGGAAGTTGTCGAGCGGGTGCATTGAGCGCGGGGTTTGCGGCGGGGGCGGGGCCGTTGTTGCCGGGTGCTCGCATCAGCGTTACGCGCTTTGCGGCGCAAGTGCTGGTAGGTGCCGCTGCGAGTAGGGCTGGCGGAGGCAGTTTTGAGAATGGCGCGATTACGGCGGCGTTTGGGTATTTGTTTAATGAACTCGGCCGCACTACTTTAAACGGGATGGGAAGCACATTCCTAGATGACGATTTTGACCGACGCGTAACGCGATGGACAAGTTTGGCTAGTGCTAGGGGTGTAGATATCTCATTTAACGAGGCGTTTCGCTCAACTGCTGATCAAATTGCGATGCAAGCAAATCCCAATGCTATAACCCCCGCAACCGCAGGAACGAGCTTGCATGAGGCCGGGTTTGCGGTGGACATACAATTCGATAGCTTACGAAATACTCGTGGTGGTCTTACGGGCGAGCAAAAACGCACTATTCTCCTAGAGACAGCAAGAGAGGCTGGTATCGCTTGGGGCGGTAACTTCACCAGAGCAGATCGCCCCCATTTTTACTTTGATTCTGGTGGTGATCGCGCTGCTCTAATTAGAAATGCACAGCAACGTTTTCTTCAACTTAATAGGCCTACGACCCCATGACGCCTCCAAAACTACTGGTTCTAACACTTCTCATTCTTTTCTCTAGCTTGGTCGCATGCGCTGCAACTAGCGCGTCGGTGCCAAGCAAGAAATTGACTGGAATTTATACCAACTTGAAGTTCAATAGCGAGAGCGGAGATGTATCAGGAATCGAAATATTTGTGGTGTGGAGTAAACAAGGATATCGCGTTGTTTTCCAAGATGCAGAAGGCAGTCCTCAGTCGCCAATAGTCGTCGATGCGTCTATTTTAGGCAAGAAAATCAGGTTTACTCTTCCAGAAAGAAGAGGATATTCGGGTGAGTTTGTCGGCGAATTTATTGAAGAAGGTATCGTTGGCAGTTTTGCGGATGGCGCTCGATCCAATGAGGGCACAGCATTCCGACTCAAACGATCATTAAGCTATTGGCAATAAAGCTGCAAAAAAATGGCGACTCTGCAAAAAAATGGGGTCAACATAAATGGGGTCAGACTCTCATGTCACTCGGTTAAGCCCCTGGCGCCCGGCAAAGTAGTGGGCTGAACACTTCTGGTGGTAGTCTTTTGTTGCGAAACGAAAGTCACCATTGACAGGAGGTCAGCCCACATGAAGGATAACAAAGTTGAGCGAATTCGACACAAAGCAATGATGTTTGGACAACAATTTCTTGAAGCCGATGTTGGCGTATTTGACCAAGCGTTTGGCGGCTCGTTGGCCGCCATGGTCAGCGCACAAACGCCTCATTTTCGTGAGCGCATTTACTCACCGCTGGATACGCTGCGCCTGTTCATCGGCCAGGTTCTGTCGACGGATCGCGCTTGTCAGGATGTCGTTGGTCGCAGGTTATCGGAACGCATTGCCCAAGGCCAATCCGCGAGCGCGCTCACCACCGGCTCCTACTGCGATGCGCGACAGCGCCTGCCGCTGGCTCTGCCGGTCACGCTCGGTCGCGCACTGGGTGCGCAGCTGGAATCAGCAGCACCCACCAACTGGCGCTGGCGGCAACGCAACGTCAAGATATTCGATGGCGCCACGGTGTCGATGCCCGACACCGTGAGTAATCAAGCGGCTTATCCCCAAAGCTGCGGACAGAAGCCGGGCTTGGGCTTTCCCAGCGCCCGCATTGGTGCCCTCATTGGCTTGGCCAGCGGTGCCGTACTGGCGTACCAAGTCGTTGCCTGCGAAGGCAAGGGCACCGGCGAGCAGTCGGTGTTGGCAAACTTGCTCGACCATCTCAATCAAGGCGACATCGTGTTGGCCGATGCCCTGCTAACCACCTGGTGGATCATTGAAGCATCCATTCGTCGGCAAGCCGATGTCGTGATGGCACAGCACGGCAAACGTATCACCGACTTCACGCGCGGCGAGCAACTTGGCAAGCGCGACCATATTGTGCAATGGACGCGCCCACCCAAACCGAAATGGATGAGTGCCGAGCAATATGCACGCTACCCGGCCTTCATCACGCTGCGCGAAGTGGAGGTGAATGGACGCATTCTGGTCACCACGCTAATGGATCCGAAGTACGTTTCAGCGGGTGAACTCGGCGCGCTCTGCAAGCTGCGCTGGCATATTGAAGTTGACTTCCGCACGATCAAGGCGACGTTG
>JAYWDZ010000057.1:0-2292 GCA_043779595.1 Nitrosomonadales bacterium | reverse complement strand
CTGATCAGCTTTCACGGCGTGCCGCGCTACACGCTCGACAAAGGCGATCCCTACCACTGCGAGTGCCGCAAAACCGCACGGCTATTGACCGAAGCGCTGGGCTTGACCGAAGCGCAATACCGCGTGACGTTCCAGTCACGTTTCGGGCGGGCGGAATGGCTGCAACCTTACACCGACAAAACGCTGAGCGAATTGGGAAAGGCAGGCGTCGGGCGCGTCGACGCTGTCGCGCCGGGCTTTACCTCAGACTGTTTGGAGACGCTGGAAGAACTGGCGATGGAAGGACGCGATAGCTTTTTGACCGCGGGAGGGAAAGAGTTTCACTACATCCCCGCACTAAACGAGCACCCAGCTTGGATAGACGCGCTGGGGCAGATCGCGCTGGAAAATCTCGGCGGTTGGGTCAGTGCGACGCAGGATAAAGAGGCCGAAGAGCGCCAGCGTCAACAAAGCAAACAACTGGCGATGGAACGCGGCTCGCGGATTTAATTCGTTTGGCTGATAGATGACTTCCGCGTTCAATCCCGCTATCTCGACCGTATTCGAACTACAATCGCAGCACTGCTTTCAAGCCGCCTGCTTCAGCAAAAGCTGAATCTTCGGTTGCTTGAGTTTTCCCGCCTGCCACAAATCATACTGGGCTTGCAGGCCTATCCATACATCCGGTGAAGTGCCGAGCCAACGCGAAAGCCGGATCGCCATGTCGGCAGACACGCCTCCTTTGCCGTTCAAAATCTTGCTCAAGGAAACACGCGACACATGCAAATCGGCTGCCGCCTGAGTCACGCTCAAGCTCTCCGGAATCCACTCCCGCAGCACGGCGCCAGGGTGAGGAGGGTTGTGCATTCGAGTCATGTTTATTCCTTTTAATGGTAATCCTGGTAGTCAACAAGCTCGACATCCTTGCCGTCGAAACGGAATGTCAGCCGCCAGTTGCCGTTGACCCAGACAGACCAGTGACCGGCCAAGCTTCCACTCAATTCATGCAGTCGCCAATTCGGCGCATTCATATCTTCCGGGCCGTTTGCGTTGTCCAGGGTGGCAAGCTGGACTTGCAGCCTTGCCGCATGGTGCGGCTGTAAGCCCTTCTTGGTACCCGTTCTGAAAAACGCCTCAAGCCCCTTATGCCTGATCGATTTGATCATGATGCATTGTTAACCGTTAAGTATCGGTTGTCAACGTAGCTGAGAAAGCGTGCCTGAGAAAACTCAGCACTTACACGATTTACTTCCGCTCGTACACCACAAAATCAAACCCCAGCGCATCTCCCTTTTCTCCCGTGTGAAACTCACGCGAGATTTCCCTGAACGTGCTGCGATCAAATTCCGGAAACCACGCGTCACCCTGCGCTTCTATCTTCACTTCGGTGAGATACAGCCGATCGACCAGCTGCAGTACCTGCTTGTACAACTCGGCGCCGCCGATAAAAAAAACCTCTTCCGCCTGCTCGCATAAATCGATTGCTGCGGGGACCGACGTGGCGATCTCGCAACCGGGCGATCGGTAATCGACATTGCGCGTAATCACGATATTGCGCCGGCCCGGCAGGGGGCGGCCCAGCGATTCAAAGGTTTTGCGCCCCATCAGTATCGGGTGGCCCAAGGTCAGCGCCTTGAAATGCGCCAGGTCTTCCGGCAATTTCCACGGCAGCCGATTCTCAATCCCGATCACGCGGTTCTGTGCCAGCGCCGCAATCAGGCTGATGCGCGGCGCGCTCATACCGCTACCGGCGCTTTGATTGCCGGGTGCGGGTCGTAGCCTTCGAGCGTGACGTCGTCGAACTTGAACGCAAACAAGTCGGTTACGTCCTGATTCAGGCGCAGGCGCGGCAACGCACGCGGCTCACGCGAGAGTTGCTCGCGGGCCTGATCGAGATGGTTCAGATACAAATGCGCATCGCCCAGCGTGTGCACGAAATCGCCCGGCCGCAAACCCGTCACCTGCGCCATCATCAAGGTCAGCAAGGCATAGGACGCGATATTGAACGGCACGCCCAAAAAAATATCGGCGCTGCGCTGATACAGTTGGCAACTCAGCTTGCCGTCCGCCACGTAAAACTGGAAAAACGCATGACACGGCGCCAGCGCCATTTTGTCCAGATCGGCCACGTTCCACGCCGACACAATAATCCGCCGCGAATCGGGGTTGCTTTTCAGCGTCTCGATCACCTGTTTGATCTGATCGATATGCCCACCGTCGGGCGTCGGCCAGCTGCGCCACTGGTAACCATAGACCGGCCCGAGATTGCCGTTAGCGTCTGCCCATTCGTCCCAGATCGACACGCCGTTTTCT
>JAYWDZ010000056.1:0-2301 GCA_043779595.1 Nitrosomonadales bacterium | reverse complement strand
ACAGCGTCTTTAGCGCCGACTTAAAGCGCAATTGCATGTCGTCTATTTTAAGGTTACGATACACCTTATTTTAGACACTTGCCCAGCAAATCATGGCTAGCTCACCGGTACAACAGTACGCACCTCAGCGTTATCGTTCCCCCCACCTTCGGCATTCAGCGGGAATTGTCTACGAGCCGACGAAGGGAATTGATGACTACGTTCGGCAGGTAGCCAGCGCGACGCCAATGCAGCTCGTTGACCTTGAGCGACAAGGTGTTGTTGGCTCGTTGGTTAAGGATCTCTCGAAGCGGATGGACGTGCCCGCCTCGCGAATGTTCACTATTCTGGGTGTGCCCAAGGCAACCGCGGAGAAAAAAGCGGCCGCTGGCGAAGTCATCGCGGGCAGCGGCGGTCAGGCGGCAATCGGCATGGTTAGGCTGCTGGGTCTTGCGCAGGAGATGGTCGCCAACAGTAAGGCCGCCAGAGCACGGGGCTATGACGCCGCAAAGTGGCTAGGGCTCTGGATTGAGCGCCCGCAGCCTGTACTCGGTGGGCGTAAACCTGCTGAGCTAATCGATACGCCTACAGGCGTTGAAATCGTAGCGAGATTGCTAGGCTCGATCGAGAGCGGCGCTGTGCAATGAGGCTTTGGCGCATTGCCGCCGAGACTCGCAAGTACGGCGCTGCCGATCTGAGTGGCGCAGGCGCCGCGAAGAAGCCAGGCCGTTGGAACGACTACGGCGAGCCGGTCATTTACTGCGCTCCAACAATTGCGATGGCCGTTCTGGAGACCGGGGCGCACGTCGACGACGCTGGATTGCCGCTCGATCGCTACTTGGTCCAGATCGAGGTTCCTAAAACGGTATGGGATAAGCGGGAAACGCTCGCAATCGGAAAACTGCCTATTGGTTGGGATGCAATCCCAGGCGGTCGTGCTAGTGTGGAGGTCGGTTCGAAATGGCTATCATCTATGCGGACAGCGATTTTGTTGGTGCCGTCGGTAATTGTTCCAGAGGAATGCAACACTTTACTCAATCCAAAGAATCCGGACGCTGCGTTGATCTCCGCGAAGCTGCTGCGCCGGTTCGAATACAACCGATTATTTCGATAGCGCAGATCGGCTCGCTCCGAGGATCCGAGGATTTCCATCACTATTCGCTGCGAATCGCCCATCGGACAACTGGCGTTGTCGGCCAGGAACGGACGGTCAACGAATCGAAAGTCCAGTCTCCGGATGGCCGGTGTCAGACGCAATTGCAGTCATTCGAATTGAATTTATTCAGACCGTCATGGGCACCCATTAGCTCGGCTCGTTCTTGATATCTAAACTAAAGATCTGAACTAAAGCTAAGACAGTCAATTCCAATTCAGGTATGAGTCTGAACAGAGGCAGTGAGGTGGAGATTTTAGGCAACATGTTTGGATCGACGGTGGATGGAGGGGCTGGCCTAGGGCCATTGGAATAGTTTGGTTTGTGCTTCATTGAGTCGGCGAGCGGTCTCGTTGTCGCTCATGGCGGTGGGAATGGTGTCGAGTTGCGGGAAGGTGACGCCGGGCTTCAGGAAGTCCTTGGCCTGTGGCAACGATTTGAGTTTCTCGTAGGGCGTCATCATGTTCTTGAGAAGGTAGCGCTTGCGGACTTTCCCCTTGACGTCGGTTACCGTTTCGGCGAAGAAACAGGGGCGACGGGGTGGCCTAGGGCCATGGAAGTTGACGTAAGGATTGAGGAAGTCGTGGCAGAAAGTGTTGACTTGGGCGGCGAAGCGCTGCGGGATATGGCTGTAGCCGAAGTATTTGCGCACGATGGCGCCATTCTTGGTTTCCGCCAAGCCGTTGTCGTTGCTGTGCCGGGGACGCGACTTGGTGAATTCGATCTGGAGCTTCTCCAGCATCTTTGCCACGGTGTAGTTGATGTACTCCGAGCCATTATCGGCATGGAAACCCAGGACCCCGAAAGGGAAGCCGGCAAGGATCTGTTCCAGGACGGGCAAGAGGTAGGCCTCGCTCAGGCGTTCGCAGGTGGCGACGACTTCCATCTGGGTGAGGCAGTCCACGGCGTTGATGTGATAGAGCCCCTTGATTCCGTCCTGATCGCCCTGGTGGACGCTGTCGATGCGGATGGTACTAGAACAGCCACTGAAACCGGGACGGCAGTCCGGGGTGGGAGCGCGGCGTTGGCCGATGGGCGCCGCATAGCCGCGGGTCTTGGTCCAGTGAGCTCGGATGGCCTGGTAGCCGGCGTGGTGACGCAGATTATAGAGGTGGGCCACCGAGAGCGTGGCGAGCCGTTCGTAGCGGGCATCGCCATAGACGGCAAAG
>JAYWDZ010000055.1:0-2312 GCA_043779595.1 Nitrosomonadales bacterium | reverse complement strand
ATGCCGACTACATCAAAAACATGATCACCGGAGCCGCCCAAATGGACGGCGCCATCCTCGTCGTGTCGTCCGCCGACGGCCCCATGCCACAAACGCGTGAACATATTCTATTAGCCCGCCAAGTCGGCGTCCCCTACATCATCGTCTATATGAACAAAGCCGACATGGTGGACGACCCCGAACTCCTCGAACTGGTTGAAATGGAAGTGCGCGAACTCCTGGTCAAATACGACTTCCCCGGAGACGACACCCCCATCATCATCGGCAGCGCCTTGAAAGCCCTGGAAGGCGACCAATCCGACATCGGCGAACCCTCCATCATCAAATTAGCCGCTGCGCTGGATAGCTACATCCCTGACCCACAGCGCGCCATTGACGGCCCCTTCCTGATGCCAGTAGAAGACGTCTTCTCCATCTCCGGACGCGGCACCGTCGTGACCGGACGGATCGAGCGCGGCATCGTCAAAGTCGGCGAAGAAGTCGAAATCGTCGGCCTCAAACCCACCCTCAAAACCACCTGCACCGGCGTCGAAATGTTCCGCAAACTACTCGACCAAGGTCAAGCGGGTGATAACGTCGGCGTACTACTGCGCGGCACCAAACGAGAAGACGTCGAGCGCGGCCAAGTGCTGGCCAAACCGGGTTCCATCACCCCGCACACCAAATTCACCGCAGAGATCTACGTGCTGTCCAAAGACGAAGGCGGCCGTCACACCCCATTCTTCAACGGCTACCGTCCGCAATTCTACTTTCGCACCACCGACGTTACCGGTGCGGTTGAATTGCCAGCGGGCACCGAAATGGTGATGCCGGGTGACAATGTCTCAGTCACTGTCGCATTGATCGCCCCGATTGCGATGGAAGAAGGCTTACGCTTCGCGATTCGCGAAGGCGGCCGTACCGTCGGTGCAGGTGTCGTGGCTAAGGTGATTGAGTAATTTTTTTGATTGAGCGAATTTTTAAAGAATCAGAAGAGTCTGTGTTGAATTCTGACTCGTCTGATTTCTTCATCAATCTTACATTTATAGGCCAGTAGCTCAATTGGCAGAGCGTCGGTCTCCAAAACCGAAGGTTGGGGGTTCGATGCCCTCCTGGCCTGCCAGACATGGTTTAAACGATGATGGCAAATTTACAGGATGCTTCCTGGGCAAGTAAAAACTTGTCGATGCAGGGTATTTAATGGCAGATAAAATTAAGTTAGTAATTGCTTTCCTCCTTGTCGTTGCAGGCATAGGGGGATTTTATTATTTCTCCGAAAGCGCGTCGGTTATACGGGTGCTCTCAGTGCTGGCTGGTTTAGTTCTCGCGGCAGTGATGGCGTGGTTTACTGAACCCGGCAAACAGTTTTTCGTTTTCAGTCAGGAGTCCATCGCGGAGGCGCGCAAAGTCGTATGGCCGACGCGTAAGGAAACAATCCAAACCACTGGAATCGTATTTTTGTTCGTAATAGTCATGGCATTGTTTATGTGGGTCGTGGACGCGAGCCTATTGTCGGCAGTGAAGTTGTTAATGGGCCGGGGGGATTAATGGCAAAGCGTTGGTATGTCGTGCATGCCTATTCCGGCTTCGAAAAAACCGTGCAGCGTACATTATTGGAGCGCATTGAGCGCGCCAATATGCAGGAATTCTTCGGGGAAATTTTGGTCCCTGTAGAGGAGGTCATTGAAATGAAAAGTGGCCAAAAAAATATTAGTGAACGCAAATTCTTTCCTGGCTATGTGCTGGTGCAAATGGAAATGACTGACGAAAGTTGGCATTTGGTAAAAAGCACAGCCAAAGTGACCGGATTTGTCGGCGGTACGGCGATGAAGCCCACGCCAATTTCCGATAAGGAAGTTGCAAATATCCTGCATCAAATTCAGGAAGGTGTGGAGAAGCCCAAGCCCAAAGTGCTGTTTGAAGTCGGCGAGGCGGTACGCGTAAGCGATGGACCATTCACTGATTTCCATGGAACCGTAGAAGACGTCAATTACGACAAAAGTAAACTACGCGTATCCGTGCTTATTTTTGGCCGGGCCACTCCAGTTGAGCTGGAATTTGGCCAAGTGGAAAAGGCCTAGTGCCGGGCGCCTCGCGCCATGTTTGTTGAATAAATGTAGTTTGTTTTAACGGGGAGCTGCCTATCGGGCGTAGTTGCTGATAACAGCGTTAGGACCCATTTTAAGGAGTAGTCAAGTGGCTAAGAAAATCATCGGCTTTATTAAGCTGCAAGTGCCCGCGGGCAAAGCGAATCCGAGCCCTCCCATTGGGCCGGCGCTGGGTCAGCGCGGTTTGAATATCATGGAATTCTGCAAGGCTTTCAATGCCCAGAC
>JAYWDZ010000054.1:0-2331 GCA_043779595.1 Nitrosomonadales bacterium | reverse complement strand
CGGCTGTTGTAAAGAGGGGGGTGATGCAGAAAGGCACCGGGGTGTTCATTGACCGTAAGGGGCACTATGCAGGCGACAAGGCTGCGTACGACCGCTGGTGGCACGAGTTCGATGCGCTTGACCAGAGAGTAAAGGAAAACATTGGCAAATGAACGCACCTAACACTGCATTCGAGCGGGACGCGCCAAAAGCGGCGCGCCCCTCAATTTGAACGTTATGCGTCTTAAAGAATTGGAACCCTACCCCGCTGGATGTGAGCGGACTCATCCTCCGCAAACAAACACTCTGGCCAGAGTGCGGGGCGGGTTCCCGGAGTGGTTCGCCACCGCTCCGAAAGGTGGTCAAGAGGGGCAATCCGTTACCGGTCGTAAACCGGGCAAAGACCTCGTAACCACCAACCAACGCCCGTCTAACGGCGGTTGTTGGCGCGTCAACAGCCGCTCCCGCACGGAGAAATCCCATGTTGGAGTTCAAGCTGTCGGTGAGAATCACCGTGAAGCAACTCATCAAACTCGGCAGAGTTTTGGTGGTTTTGTTGTTCATGGTGTAGCCACTCACCTTGTCGTACCTGGACGGGGTTGCAAAATCCCGTCCAGCCTTACACCTACGCATAACCCGGCGCTCAACGCCGTTCCCTTCGGTCACTGGACGCCGCTGAAGCGGCGCCCGTTAGCTCTACGTTATGCAGCTCGGCATCTGTCCTTCGAGAATCTCGTGATGCGATCGTCTTCGCCTGTTGCCAGCACTGCAAGTCATCGCCAGGTTCAGCGGCGGGGCTTTTTGGTGTCCATTGAAATGCAAGCCGCCTCGCCTGTGTTGAGTTCGTCAGCCGTCGCGGTGGTTTCGCGGTCGCTTGGGTTCGTGCCTTCGGTTGCCGTGGGGAGTTGTCGCGGTGCGGGGTTCGCAGCTTTCAGCAAACGTTGGGTTCGTGGGGTGCCAGCGTTCGCGCCGGTTCCAGCGCCATTGCCTAACATGGCAGTCAAGCGGGACTGGCCGTCAGCGGCTTCGGTGTGGTGTTGCGGTTCGCGCGCATCTTCTCATTCGCTGCCGTGCGTGGCGGCCAGCCCCTTACTTTTACGTTAGAGCGCATGAAAACCCTAGTTCCTATCACCCTTTGTTTTCTCTATGCGGTTGCCGTTGTCGGTCTCGGCTCCATGTTGAGTCCTGTTGCCTCGCCTTGGCTTACTGCACTGCTGTCGCTTTTTTTCCTGTGGGCATATTGGTGGTTTGTGCGGGGTCGGCTCACAGTTCCCATAGCCGTGGTTTTCTTTGTGTCCATCGTCTTTCCAATCGCAGTTTTGTTCGCTATTGGCCTGCCGGTCTATCACTCGTGGTCTGGCACGGCAGGCTCCATATTCGCTGCGTTGCGCGACCATGGGCAATTTTGGGGGCTAGAGTTGTTCGTGCCTTTGCTTACGGTCGCTGTGGGCGCTCTAACCCTACGCTCAAGCGGGACTGCGCAAAAGCGCGCAGCCCCTTAGCTTTACGTTAGAAGTCTCCATTAACCACGAAGGAAATGCGCTATGGCAAATGAAACCGTATCTGTATCTGGCCCAATTGAAATTAAACAAGATTCAAAATCTCGTGTTGCATTTGACCTTATGCTAAAAATAGATCAACACTCCGCGCTCCAGTTTGACCAGAAACCAAAGGAATATTGGCTTAAGCTTTATCGTCAGTGTTGGAAGGCTGCGAACGGGAACTCCCTAGAATCCATTCTGAAAGAGGAGTAACCACCTCCACAATTTTGTGTAGCGGGGTTCCGTTGGATAGGGCCATCCGTGCAATTTCCATCTTCAAATTTGCTTCTTGTTCAGGGTTAAGCATTGTGTATCTCCTCTCGTTAAAAACTTCTAACCTTACGCTCAACTCGGACTCCGCAAAAGCGCGGAGCCGGTTAGCTCTACGTTAGGGGTTTCACCAGATGAAGATAGTCGAATCCGCAAAAGAATTCCTACCAACTCCTTGGTCAAAAAGGGTAGCGTCAGTGACAGCCACCCTAATTGGAATAATAGCTCTACTTCCGCAGTGGTGGTCGAGTGTAGTAGGGCAAGCGCCCACAGAACAACCAACGCTATTAGTCCGGCTATTTCTTTTATCCACCATTCTTTTTCTTGGTTCATTTATTACCCTTTGCTTGGTTGTTCGCGCTTATAACGAACTGATAAAAAAGCATGAAAAAGAAATTGCAAAAATCACAACTTCTCCACCGCCACCACCGACTAAAATTGAGTACAAACGTAAGTACCTCGCATAGCCCTAACCCGGCGCTCAACCTCGCTCCCTTCGGTCGCTGGACGGCGCTAAAGCGCCGCCGGTTAGCTCTACGTT
>JAYWDZ010000053.1:0-5838 GCA_043779595.1 Nitrosomonadales bacterium | reverse complement strand
CACGACCGAGCGGCGCAATGCAATAGCAATCAGATGAGGAAATGGCAATGATTTAAAAAACACACCATGTCACTTGTAAATTTGGGGAAGCCCTTGTAATGAGTGAAGCGTTACAGCTTATCTACCGTTTGGTGCGATTTAGCCAAGCGGCATATAGAGCAGGTATAAAAATAACGAAATGAGTGGTGCGCTGATCATGCCCCCTACCAGAGGCGCGGCGATGCGTTTCATGATCTCAGCGCCGTCGCCCTGGCTCCACATGATGGGTAGCAAGCCTATGACCTATATGGGCAAGGAGAACGAATTAGGCACTGCACGTTACCGCCAGCCCATGATGGATTGAGCTTGTATAGCCGCGCTGAGCCTGCCGCCCTATCGTTTAATTAGTGCGCTTAATTAGCGCCCCATTTCACGCGTCGTATACGTTTTTCACGGCGCAAACGGGTGGCATCACTCGCTGATAATGGTGCCTTGGCTTTACCCTCGTAGGGATTACTGCCCCCTTTGATCTGAATACGCAACGGTGTGCCATGCAGATCAAATGCTTTGCGAAAGGTGTTTTCCAGATAACGTTTGTAATCTGCCTGCAAACCCTCAAGCGCGTTGCCATGAAGGATGATGACGGGCGGATTTTTGCCACCTTGATGGGCATAACGCGGTTTGGGGCGATGTAAACCGCTTTTGGGCGGAGCGTGTTGCTCAACCGCAGCAATTAATACGCGAGTCAGTTTGGGGGTAGGTAAATTGGCGAAGGCCGCGGCATGTGCAGCTTCGACATCCTTTAAAAGTGCTTCCAGACCTTTGCTTTTCAACGCTGAAATATAATGAAAACGTGCAAAATCCAGAAATTGCAATTTGCGGCTGATGTCACGTTTGACGGTATCGCGCCGCTCCTGATCCAGCCCATCCCATTTATTAATCGCCACCACCAGTGCGCGACCGGTTTCGAGTACGAAGCCGGCTAGGTGCGCATCCTGTTCCGAAATATTCTCCTGCGCATCGAGCACGATCACGACGACATTGGCGTCTTCCACCGCCTGGAGTGTTTTGATAACGGAGAATTTTTCGACAGTCTCAAACACTTTTCCGCGTTTCCGCACGCCTGCAGTATCAATCAACGTATAGGGTTTTCCATCGCGCTCGAAGTCGACATAAATCGAGTCGCGGGTGGTGCCCGGTTGGTCGAATGCGATCACGCGCTCTTCGCCGATCAGCGCATTTACCAGTGTGGACTTGCCGACATTGGGTCGGCCTACAATGGCGATTTTGGGAATGCCAAAATCATCGCGTTCAGTTTCTACAGCCGAAAACGGCGCCAGCGCTTCGCTCAGCAAATCGCTAATGCCGTCACCATGCGCACCTGATATCGCCAGCGGATCACCCAGCCCCAGTTCAAAAAACTCTGCGACGACGACCGCACGGTTCATACCTTCGGTTTTATTTACCGCGAGAAACACGGGGCAAGTGGCGCGTCGCAGACGCTCAGCAATTACCTGGTCTTGTGGGCTGAGCCCGCCTCGCCCATCCACCAAAAAAATCACTGCGTCGGCTTCATCGATGGCCTGCAAGGTCTGCTTTGCCATTTCAGCCATGATGCCTTCTTTGGCGACAGGCTCGAGGCCACCGGTGTCTACGACCAGATAGGGCTTGTCACCCAAGCGTCCTCGACCGTAATGACGGTCGCGCGTCATGCCCGGCAAATCGTGCACGAGCGCATCCCGCGTGCCGGTAAGGCGGTTAAACAGCGTGGACTTGCCGACATTGGGTCGGCCGACCAAAACCAGGGTGGGAAGCATTGTTATCCAGTTACTACTACAGCCGTCCGAAGACTGATAACGTCATCAGTCTTTTGGCTCGGCAAGATTATTTCAGCTTAAACGCGATCACATTGCCCTTCACGGTCTGCACCGCCAAACCTGGGCCGATATCTACGGGCGCGCTAATCGCAGCACTATCCAGTTGGGCGCGTCCAATAAAAGAGCCATCTTCAGCAGACAATAGATGCACATACGCTTGCGCGTCCGCGACGACAATCATGGTACCCAGTGCAAGCGGTGCGGTGACTTTACGGTGAGCAAGCTTATCCTGACGCCACGCAGCGCGCCCCCCTTCTTTGTCGTAAGCTGTGATGGCATCTTTATCGTCGGTGACGTACAGATTTTTTTCATCCATCGCCAAACCGCTATTACTGGACGTGTCGCGCGCCCATAACGGTGCGCCAGTCTTCAAATCAAAGCACGCGACCCGGCCTTGATACGCAACAGCGCACACACGTTTGTCATCGGCTACCGGGTTGCCCATCACATCGGCGACGCGTTCCAATTCAGTCGCGCCGCGTGGCAACGCAACGGTTGCCTCCCACAATTGCGCACCATTGACAGCATTCAACGCCACTAATTTGCCGCCCGGAAAGCCTGCGAAAACCACCCCATCGCGTGCCAATAACCCACCCGATCCGCGCAAACTTAATAAAGGCAGGTTACGGCTATAAAGCCATTTCCGACTGCCGTCAGCTGCCGATAAACCTTGCACATGTCCGTCGCCAGTGCGTGCAATCACCGTATCGCCCACCGCCTTCAATTGCCCCGTCACCTCGCTGGATAATTTAACCTTCCAGCGCAGCTGACCCGTTGCGATGTCCAGTGCAAACAGTTCACCCTTCCCGCCCCCGGCCAACACTAAACCCTGCCCTGCGCCTGCTCCTGCAGTGAGCCGGGTTCCCGCGTCAAATTTCCATACGGGGGCGCCATTTTGCAGATTCAACCGCAAGACATTGCCACTTGTAACGACCAATACCGCATCCGCATCCCCCGCCGGGCTGAAAGCGCGACCGCCCGTTTCACCCACACTGGTCTTCCAGGCCTCGCTGATATTCACCGTCTGCTTAAAACTCACGAGTGGGGCAGGTTTAGCGGCCTGCTTTGCGGAGTTCGAGCCAAACCAGCCGCTCACCGTATCGCTCACACTGCTGCCCGCGGACTGGATGGTGCTGCAACCTGCGAGGCTGAGCAGGAGTGCAATCATGCTTAAACGTAACTTCATTTAACCGGCCCTCCCAACGCATCCAATTTGAGTTCCACAATTTTGCGATAGACATTGTCTTCACTCATTTTGCCGAAGGCCGCTTGATAAGCCGCCCGCGCTTCGGTGTTTTTGCCTTGCGCCATCAGCACATCGCCTTTCAGATCGTCAAACCGAAACCCGAAGGCATCACTATGTGAATCACTTAACTGTTTGAGCGCTGCATCGTATTGCTTTTGATCAAACAGAATTCCGGCTAGACGTAAACGCGCCAAGTCTTTTAACGCCGCTTCTTTGGTATTCGCAATTACCCACTCGAGTTGGGCACGCGCACTTTTAGTATCCTTGTTATCCACATTCAGCTTGGCTAACAGCAGCGCGGCACGCGGGGCATAAGCCGTACGGGGATATTTGTCGATCAGCACAGCGCCGGCATCGCGGGCGGTTTTGGCGTTATTTTCCTGCACTGACTGAGTGAGCTTGCTAAAAATCAATGCCGCTTCAGCCGCCTGGGTAGCGGTGTAATGCTGCCAATACTGCCAACCGGTAGCGGCAGCTACTACTAGCGCTAATCCGAGCATTGCCAAACTGCCCCAGCGTTTCCACCAGGCTTTCAGTTCGTCCATTTGTTCCTGTTCTTCCAGATCGTACGTTGCCATTTTTATACCTTTTTCAAAAAAACTATCGTCTGCGCGAGATCAAGGCGGACTTGATCGGCCGTCTCGCGCAGGGGTTTTACTGTCAGGTGCTGAGCCGCCGCCTCATCATCGCCAAGGATCACTGCATACCTTGCGCGGCTGGCGTCGGCTTTTTTCATTTGAGATTTAAAACTACCGCCGCCACAATGCATTACCGTTGCCAACCCGGCCTCGCGCAACCCCGTTGCTACTTGCCAAGCCCAAGTTTGTGCGGTCTCGCCGACGTGCACGATATACGCATCCGGTACCGGCGTCACAAGCGTTTTACCGCCCGCCTCCATCAAGGCCAACAAGCGCTCGATGCCCATCGCGAATCCGGCTGCGGGCGCCGCTTTACCGCCCAGTTGTTCGATCAGACTATCGTAGCGCCCACCGGCACATACCGTGCCTTGCGCGCCAAGTTGATCGGTGACCCATTCGAACACGGTGCGATTGTAGTAATCGAGCCCCCGCACCAGGCGTGGATTGATTTCAAATGAAATATTTTGCGCTCGTAATATAGCCTGCACGGCTTCGAAATGCGTTCGCGCCTCGGCATCAAGCTCATCCAATAATTGCGGTGCAGCGTCGTTCAATGCTTGCAGCGCCGGATTTTTGCTATCCAGAATTCGCAGCGGGTTTGTGTGCAGACGGCGTTGGGCGTCTTCGTCCAACTGGTCCGCGTGCGCGGCAAAATACGCAATCAGTTTGGCGCGGTGACGTTGCCTCGCTTCAGCATCGCCCAGCGTATTAAATTGCAGCGTGGGCGCGATGCCCAGCACGCGCCACAAATCCGCGCACATCACGATCAGTTCGGCATCGATATCCGGTCCGGCAAACCCCAGCGCTTCGACACCGACCTGGTGAAACTGCCGATAGCGGCCTTTCTGCGGACGCTCGTGACGAAACATCGGCCCGGTGTACCACAGGCGTTTACCGCCGTCGTACAGCATATTGTGCTGCACCACCGCGCGTACGGCCGAGGCGGTGCCTTCCGGCCGCAAAGTCAGCGATTCGCCGTTCAACTCATCGACAAAGGTATACATTTCCTTCTCGACAATGTCGGTCACTTCGCCGATCGCGCGTTTGAACAAACCGGTCTGTTCCAGAATCGGCGTACGAATTTCCCGATAACCGTATCGATTGAGCCAATCGCGTACGCTCGCCTCGAAGCTGGCCAGAATATCGGCAGCATCGGGCAAAAAATCATTCATGCCGCGCACGGATTGCAGGGAGTTACTCATAAGGGGGGCTTAGGCAGCGGCGCTATAGTGACTGCGCACATAATCTTCGACTATCGCCTGAAATTCTTCGGCAATACGCGCGCCTTTCAGCGTGACGGTTTTTTCGCCGTCGACATACACTGGCGCGACCGGTACCTCGCCGGTGCCGGGCAAGGAGATGCCGATGTTGGCGTGTTTGGACTCGCCAGGTCCATTCACCACGCACCCCATTACGGCCACCTGCATGGTTTCGACGCCGGGATGATGTTCGCGCCACACCGGCATCTGCTCGCGCAAATAGGTTTCGATATCGGACGCCAACTCCTGGAACACGGTCGACGTGGTGCGTCCGCAACCCGGACAGGCAGTGACTTGCGGAGTGAACGCACGCAGGCCCAGCGCCTGCAAAATCTCTTGCGCAACCTGCACCTCGCGGGTGCGCTCGCCGCCCGGTTCCGGCGTCAATGAAATGCGAATCGTGTCACCGATGCCCTCCTGCAGTAACACGGATAACGCCGCGGTGGACGCGACGATGCCTTTGGAGCCCATACCTGCCTCGGTCAATCCCAAATGCAGCGGATAGTCGCACTGCACGGCCAGCTCGCGGTAAACCGCGATCAAATCCTGTACCCGGCTCATCTTGCATGACAGGATGATTTTATCGCCACCCAGGCCCAGTTCTTCGGCCTTGTGTGCCGACTCCAGCGCAGATGCAATCAACGCGCGACGCATCACTACATCGGCCTCGACCGGCTGCGACGATTGCGCATTCTCGTCCATCATGCGCGTCGCCAGCGCCTGATCGAGGCTGCCCCAGGTCACGCCGATGCGCACCGGTTTGTCGTAACGGCAGGCCATCTCGATCAGCGTCGCAAATTGCTCGTCGCGTTTGCCACCGCGGCCGATATTGCCCGGAT
>JAYWDZ010000052.1:0-14887 GCA_043779595.1 Nitrosomonadales bacterium | reverse complement strand
CGCATGCGCATGTCGCGCCCCATTGTAGCTTTCCGGGGTGAGAGAGGGAGCTACAACCTTTTATCAAAATATTTCGCAGCGTGGCATATTGTAGCTTTCCGGGGTGAGAGAGGGAGCTACAACTGCGACGATCACAGTAAAGAATATTCCTCCATTGTAGCTTTCCGGGGTGAGAGAGGGAGCTACAACTCGTAATCTTTTCTCCACGCCATACACTTTATTGTAGCTTTCCGGGGTGAGAGAGGGAGCTACAACTCTCGTTGCTGATGCTAGCAGCCCTCATATATTGTAGCTTTCCGGGGTGAGAGAGGGAGCTACAACTATCTATTAAGTCTCCAGCCGATTTACTGCATTGTAGCTTTCCGGGGTGAGAGAGGGAGCTACAACTGTTCATCAGTTGTTAAAGGATCAGATCGCATTGTAGCTTTCCGGGGTGAGAGAGGGAGCTACAACTCGTCCGGATGGCCCCAAAAGCCCATCCGGACGAGTTGAGCCACCTTGCGGTGGCCGCTTGTAAGGAAATCCTGTTCCTCGTATCGATTACGTTACAAGGTTGAAACAAGCCCGCCCCGCAGCAGATAATGCGGCATTCCCCGTGCGCAGAGTCTTGTGGAAACCCACTTCTTCATCCTTATTTCTACGGTGTTCGTGAACCACATCGTGATGGCCAAAATGCTTGGCCAGGGTCCCTTTATGGGGGTCACCCAAAAATTGGAAACCGCCCTTGGCGTGGGTCTCGCAACGACTTTGGTGCTAATGCTCGCGTCCGGTGCAAGTTATCTGGTCAACCAATATCTACTCGGCACTGAGCTGCTTTATTTGCGCCTGGTATCTTTCATTGGGGTGATTGCAGGCATCGTGCACTTCACCGATTGGTTAATCCATAAAACTCATCCGGCGTTGTCTCAGAGGCTGGGGATGTATTTGCCGCTGATCATTCTTAACTGCGCGGTGCTGGGTATTTCGCTGCTCAATATCCAGGCGCAATATGGATTTTTGGCGTCGTTATTTTTGGGTATGGGCTCGGGAATCGGATTTACGCTGGTGCTCATTCTGTTTATGGGCCTGCATCAGCGACTCGGCACCAGTGATGTGCCTGCGCCATTCAAGGGCGCGAGTATCGCGATGGTCACCGCGGGCTTGATGTCCCTGGCGTTCATGGGTTTGGCCGGGCTGGTGAAATAATGCTGACGGGGATTGCAGTAATGGTTGCCTTAGCCTTGGTGATGGGGGGCGTAGTCGGCTGGTCGGCGAACAGATTCAAGCGTGTGGGCCCTCCGCTCGCAGAAGAAATCAATGCGATCTTGCCGCAGACGCAATGTGGGCAATGCGGCTACGCCGGCTGCAAGCCTTATGCTGCCGCTATCGCAACGGGCGACGCGGATATCAATCAATGTCCCCCGGGAGGTGATCGCGGCATTAAAAAGCTCGCTGGATTATTGGGGATAGAAACGAAGCCCCTGAATACAACCCACGGTATGCCTAAACCCAAGTCGGTTGCAATCATCGACGAACCCATTTGTATCGGTTGCACCTTGTGTATTCAGGCGTGCCCGGTCGATGCGATTGTAGGCGCCGCGAAACAAATGCATACCGTCATCGCCCTGGAATGCACCGGTTGTGAACTCTGTCTGCCTCCCTGCCCGGTCGATTGCATCGCGATGGTGCCGGTGGAGCCGGATTTTGTGCACTGGGTAAGGCAAGCTCCCGTTACTAACCTGCAGCAGCTTGCATGAGCCGCGAATCGTTTAGCTTTCACGGCGGCGTGCGTCCACCTGAGCATAAAGTTGAATCGAACACGCGCCCCCTCCATCCGCCGCCTCTACCGAAACGTTTGGTGATTCCGCTGCGCCAGCATGTAGGTACACGCGCCCAGCCCATCGTAGCGGTAGGCGAGCGGGTGCTCAAAGGGCAGATGATCGGTGCGGCGACCGACGTCGTTTCCGCCACAATTCACGCCTCCAGTTCAGGCACCGTGCAGGCGATTGATCTGCAAACCCTTCCGCATGCGTCTGGCTTATCGGACTTATGTATCACGATTAATACTGATGGGCTTGACGAATGGGTGCCCCTTACGCCGTTGGATTATCACGCCTGCAGCGCACACGAATTGCGCATGCACTTGCGCGATTTAGGGCTGGTGGGTTTAGGGGGCGCGGTCTTTCCGAGTGCAATCAAACTTGATATCCCCACACAGGCTGGCTGCCCCACGCTGATTCTGAACGGCGCTGAATGCGAACCCTGGATCACCTGCGATGACGTATTGATGCGCCATCACGCGTCGCAGATCGTGCAGGGTCTGGCGGTGATGCAGCATTTACTGGGCAGCACAGAAGTCCTGATTGGCATCGAAGACAATAAACCCGAAGCCCTCGCTGCAATGCAGTCGGCAGCTACGACATTGGACTTCGCCGTTGAAGTCGTTGCCGTGCCTACCCGCTACCCCAGCGGTGGGGACAAGCAGTTGATCAAGACGCTCACCGGCCTGGAAGTACCCTCGGGCAAACTTTCCACCGACATCGGCATACAAGTCTTCAACATCGCGACGGCCTATGCGTTGTATCGCGCCGTGTTTCTGGGCGAGCCGCTGATTTCGCGCGTGGTAACGGTTACCGGCCACGTGCTACGCCCGCAAAACGTAGAGGCGTTAATTGGCACGCCGATGTTGACGTTGATCCAGCTCGCGGGCGAGCGCGATGGCCGTAACGGTGTAGTGATGGGCGGGCCGATGATGGGCATGCCGATGCCGTCCGAGCATGTTCCGGTGATCAAGGCGAGCAATTGCGTCCTGGTCAAATCCGCGCAGTTATTTCCTCCGTTGCCGTCGGCACTGCCATGTATTCGTTGCACACGCTGCGCCGAGGCCTGCCCGGCTGATTTGCAGCCGCAAGAGTTATTTCGCTTTGCCAAAGTTGACGACTTCGACCGCGCGCAGGCTTACCATTTATTTGACTGCATCGAATGCGGCTGCTGTAGTTATGTATGCCCCAGTCATATCCCGCTGGTCGATTTTTACCGGTATGCCAAAAACGAAATTGGGGCGCAGCAGCAAGCGCAACAAGCTGCCGACCTGGCGCGCACGCGGTATGAATTCAGGCTGTTTCGCCTGGCTCGCGAGAAAGCCGAAAAGGCCGAAAAAATCCTCGCGCGCGCGCAAGCCTCACGCGCAGCGGTAAGCCTCGACGCCGATCCGAAAGCCCCTACCAAGCAAGCGCTGATCGCCGCCGCCATCGCCCGCGCGCAGGCAAAAAAAAGCGCCGTCATAGCCCGCAACACTGAATCTCTCCGCCCCCCTGCCCCGCAAGAAAGCGCAGACATCGAGGCAGTGTGTGAGCCACCTACCCCCGCACCCTCTCCAAAACCCTCGTAATGTCCTCGCCCTTTATTCTGGATCGTTCCAGCGTTACCCAAATCATGGCTTGGGTCCTGTTAGCGTTATTACCCGGCATCGTGGCGTATGTGTGGCTATTTGGGCCCGGCATTTTAATCACTTTGATGATCGCAAATGTAACTGCGCTAGCAGCTGAAGCGGCCATGTTAAAGGCGCGCGGCGTGCGGGTTAAACCCTATCTGATCGATTTAAGCGCGATGGTGACCGCCTCGCTGCTGGCCCTGTCATTACCCTCGCTCATGCCCTGGTGGATGGTGATGACGGGCACGGTGTTCGCGATTGTGGTGGCCAAGCATCTGTATGGCGGGCTGGGACAGAATATTTTCAATCCGGCAATGGTCGGGTATGCGGTGCTGATTGTGTCATTCCCGATGCAGATGACGCAGTGGGCAGCGCCATTGGAATTGGCAACCTCGCATTTGAGTTTTGTCCAAAGCGCCACGATGATTTTTGGCGGCGATGCGATACCGGATGGCGTGACGATGGCGACGCCACTTGATGTGATGCGGACGGGGCTATTGCAGCAAAATACGGTGGATGAAGTATTGGCTCACGCCCGTTTCGGTCATTACAGCGGTGTGGGGTTTGAGTGGCTGGCGGGGTTTTTGCTGCTCGGCGGTTTGTTGCTGTGGGCATTGCGCATCATTAGCTGGCATGTGCCTGTGGGGTTTCTGGCGGGGATTTGGCTCACGGCCGGTTTTCTGCATTTTTTTGACGCAGGCCGTTATGCCGCACCGTGGTTTCATCTCTTCACGCCATCGGTAATGTTGGGCGCGTTTTTTATCGCCACCGATCCCGTCTCTGGCGCGACCACGCCCAAAGGCAAAATTATTTTTGGTCTCGGTGCGGGCTTTCTGACTTTACTTATCCGTACCTGGGGGGGTTACCCCGATGGTGTCGCGTTTGCGATTCTGCTGATGAATATGTGCGCGCCGCTGATTGATGCTGTCACCCAGCCTCGCGTATTTGGCGAAGCCCGTGAAAATGAAGGCTAGCCACCTGCAAGCCGCAGATCATAATGCCTGGCGCAACGGCGTGATACTCCTGTTATTTGTCGGCGTGATTACCGCACTTTTAGCCGCAAGCTTTGAACTAACCCGCTCCGCCATTCAACAGAATGAGCAACAAGCGAAGCTAACGTGGATCGCCCAAGTGCTTCCCCCGGGCTCATTCGACAACGATTTGCTCAGTACAGGCTTAACCCTCCCTGCCGATGAAATGCTAGGAACACGCAGCCCTTCTCACGCGTGGATTGCACGCAAACAAGGTCGACCCACCGGCTTCGTGCTCGAAGCGATTGCGCCTGAGGGATACGGGGGCGACATCGCGTTACTGATCGGCATTAACCCGCGCGGCGAAATCACTGGGGTGCGTGTCGCCGCCCATCGCGAAACCCCCGGTTTGGGCGACTATATTGAAATAACTAAAAGCCACTGGATGACACAATTCGAGGATAAATCGCTGGTGCAACCAGCCGACACTGTGTGGCGTGTGCGACAGGATGGCGGTGTTTTTGATGCGCGGGCAGGCGCGACCATCACGTCTCGCGCGGTGGTTAAAGCCGTCAAATTGGCGCTACTGTATTTTTTACAGCATCGCCTCGAGCTGCTGACGATGGCCGCCCCGGCGTAAATACATCACTGTAGGCGTAGCTTGGGCGATTGCCTTCAAAGGTCGCGGTACAGAAATTGCGTAAATAGCCGTAAATTGACACTCACGGACTTTAGGACGCGTCTAGGCATGTTTATTTTGGCAGAAAAATTGAAAGCGGGCCTGTCACAACTGGACCCGTTCAATAAGGGAAAAAACACTAAAGACCCTTTGACCAATCTTAAATCCATCACTCGCTGGGCGGAAAGTCTGGTAGTGGGAGATGTGGTCAAATCACAAAATGCGATTCTGCTGCAGCTCAAACGATTCAACGAAAATCTGAGCCTGGCCACCAAGGAACAGTTGGCCGTTTTGATGTTTCTGGACGAAAAATCCCAAGACTTGCAAGACACTCTGGTGCAGCAATATCTGCGTACTTCACGTATGTCGCGCACGGTTGAAAGTCAACTGTGGCACGCCATCAATGGGCTGTATTGGGAAATCGCGCGTAGTTATCACGTATTTGTAATGGAGTTTGCACGTAATGCCAAAAACCATCCCAACGAAGCGCTGATCCCTCAGGTAACCGTTCGAGCCATCAGGACTTTGAGCCGGTTTTTAAAATGGCGGGCGATACGTTATCTTCAACCTGGTCAAAATATCTGGATGGGGCTGCACAGGCTTTATCTGGTCGCTGAAACTCACGGGTTTCATCAAAACAAAATCGCGGCTTATCCCCAAAGCGCTATCACTACCAGCTGCGAGTCGACTTATTTGCACGTGTTGATGTTTGATCTCGCCAACACCGGAACGCTGTATCCCCGTCAGCTCAATCTTATCGACCAATGGCTCGCCAATTGGAGCGGAATGTTAAGTCTGGATTCGCAGCTTTATCTGCATCAGCATAGTTTTGCAGCTGATCTCTCCGCGGACCATGCCGCGCGTCGGGTCCGCAACCCTGCCGCCGACAAACCCATGCGGTATTGGGGAACCGCAAAACTGAGTCATAGGATTGAAGCGATACAGGTCGGCCTGCGCGAAGGCACGACGCCAGTTCGGCTCGGTCTGACTGAGGATTCCCGTGTTGCCGAAAGCATCGAATTGCTTGATCATTTGCAACGCCAATGGTCACCGCTGGCAACGCGTGAACAACGTCGCATGCCACGCGAACGGGTCAAACATATGGTTGAAATCAGCAATGGTTTTAGCAATATCGTTAACCAAACGCAAACCACCGAAGACGTTGCGACCAACCTGTATGGCGACAATCTGATGTATATGGAAGCTGACGATGTGGCGGTCTACGGCTTTGTCACAGAACGCACGCGCAACCACACGACTAAAATTAAAAAAACTCGGCCCGGCGTGATGCCTGAAGTGGAACGCTGGATCATGCAGGATGAAAGTGCGTCCGGCTATGGCGCAGTGGTCGACACGCGGAACAAGAGCTGGCTGCGGGTGGGCGCGTTGATTGCGGCCAAACCCCGTGAAGGGGATATTTGGCGTTTGGGCGTGGTGCGCAGGCTATATCGACTGGATGAAGAATCGAGTTCGGTGGGCATCGAAACCTTTGCCGAAAGTTTACAGGTCGTTACTTTGCAAGATAAAACGGCGGGAAGCTACACCGTCGGGAATCAAGAGAGCGCCGGCGCGACCCTACCTTATGCCTGCCTTTGGCTCGACGCGGGCGATGGCACCGCTACGCTGGTCATTGATCCGGCGCAATACCATGTTCGCAAAGTGTTGGAGATTCAGGGCATAGAAAATATCCATTCGATTGCGCTAGGCAGCCCTGTCGAACGCGGTGAAGGCTGGATTCGCGTGCGTGCAGAAGGGGTGGAGCAGGAATCGTGATTGCCCTTACCTCTATTCCCTCCGCGCAAGTAAAGGGGATACCTTTTGCTCGAAATGATTGCCTTCATTTCTGCCCAAACACGGGTTTTGATTTAACTTTTCAATCGCCTCTGGCACAATTGTCGAAAATCCGACAGCGCAGACTCATCCTGAAAACATGAATACCCGCTTACACCCGAAACCACGCACCGGTGCCGTTGCGAACCATAACGACCTGGAGGCTCTGTGGCTCAAGCTAGAAAACCTACCCTGCTGATTGTTGATGACGATCCGCTCATTTCCGACACGCTAAGCTATGTGTTGGGAAAAGACTTTGAAATCACCGCCGCAGAATCGCGCGCGCAAGTCAAAAGTTTATTGATGCAGCTGGACGAGCCGCCCAAACTCGCGCTGGTCGATCTTGGTCTACCGCCTCAACCCCATAAGCCAGACGAAGGGTTCGCGCTGATCGCCGATTTATTGAGCGCCTCCCCTAACATCAAAATTCTGGTGCTGTCCGGCCAAAGCGATGAAGCCAATGCCCGACATGCGCGCGCGCTGGGTGCGATTGATTTTGTCGCCAAGCCCTGCGAGCCGGATCGTCTTAAATCCCTGTTGTTCAATGCGCTGCTAGTGCAGGATGCCGAACACAGTGCTGAAGCTATCCCTGCGCCCGCCAAAGATTCGGGCATCGTCGGCGATAGCCCTGCGATTGACAAATTACGTCAGCAAATCAAGCAATATGCTTCTGCGCCGTTTCCGGTGCTGATCGAAGGCGAGTCCGGCAGTGGCAAGGAGCGCGTGGCTTCGGGATTGCATAGTCTTTCGCCGCGCGCGGGCAAAGCTTATCTGGCGCTTAACTGCGCGGCGATTTCGCCGACGCTGGTCGAGCCCACTTTATTCGGTTATGCCAAGGGTGCGTTTACGGGCGCCAATACATCACGCGCGGGTTATTTTGAAGAGGCCGAAAACGGCACGCTTTTTCTCGACGAGATCGGTGAGTTGCCGTTGGAACTCCAGGCCAAGTTGCTACGCGTATTGGAAAATGGCGAATACCAACGCGTCGGCGAGACTCAGCCGCGTTTTTCCAATGCCCGCGTAGTAACGGCGACCAATCGCGACTTGCGCGCCGAAATCAAAGCGGGCCGCTTCAGAGCTGATCTGTATCACCGGCTTTCGGTATTTTCGATTGCCGTGCCACCCCTGCGTGAAATGGGCCAGGATAAGCTGAAGCTGCTGGAGTATTTCCGTGATTTTTACGCACGTGAAGCGCGGCAAGCGCCTTTTGAGTTAGATGCACGCGCCCGAATGATGTGGGAGGAGTATCACTTCCCGGGCAACGTACGCGAGCTACGTAACATCGCGATTCGTCTGACCACCAAATATCCGGGCGCGACCGTGACGATCGAGCAACTCGAAGCCGAACTCGATACTGATCAAGCTTACCCCCAGGAAATTTTGCTCACCAACGATTCGAAAGCATTGATCGAAATGGCGCGCAAGCAATTGCAAACGCTAGCCAATTTCAATCTGGATGCTTCAACGCGCGAATGGGAAAAAGCCTATGTTGAGGCCGCGCTCAACATGACTCATGGCAATCTGTCGCAGGCCGCCAAGTTGCTGGGGATCAACCGCACCACCTTGTATAGCCGCATGCAAACCTACGGCACCGAATAACTCTGTGAACGGAATAATCCCGCGCGGATGTACCTCGATTATTTCGGGCTAAAGGAAGCGCCTTTCCGGATTACGCCCAATACCGAATACTGGTATGCAGGCGGACAACGCGGAGAGATACTCGCAGCGCTGGGCTACGCCATCGGCCAAGGCGAAGGCATCATCAAGGTAGTGGGCGAAGTGGGCAGTGGCAAAACCATGTTGTGCCGGATGCTCACGGCAAGACTGACCCATCCCATTGACTGTGTTTATCTCGGCAACCCCACGCTCGCTCCTGATGAAATGCTCGCCGCCATCCTCGCTGACCTCGGTGTGGCAACTGCGGCCGAAGGACGGCAAGCGCGTCTGGCACAACTTAACCAAATCCTTCTTGAGCGCCATCAATCAGGCCACCGCGTGGTGGTATTTGTGGAAGAAGCCCAGGGTATTTCATTAGAGAATCTGGAGTTTTTACGCCTGCTGACCAATCTCGAAACAGCGACGGAAAAGCTGCTGCAAATCGTGTTGTTCGGCCAGCCTGAACTGGATGTGATGCTCGCCGATCCGCGTATACGACAACTCAAGGATCGCATCACGCTAAGCCTCAATCTATCGCCGCTGAACGAACAGGAAGTGGCCGATTATCTACGGGCACGTTTGTCAGTAGCGGGCTATCGGGGCCCTGATTTGTTCCCCGCAGCGCTCATCAGCCGCATGACTCAGATCTCGGGGGGCTTGTCGCGCCGTATCAACGTTCTGGCCGACAAAACCCTGCTCGCAGCCTATTCTGAGCAGACTCATAATCTGGAATTGCGGCATTTAAACGCAGCTGCCAATGACACCGAAATGACTCGCGCTACATTGCCTGCGGCGCGCAAGCTACCCAAGTGGGGATGGACCATGGTGGGGCTCGCCGTGAGCGCTGCGTTGCTGATTTTTGTCTTTTGGCAGTCTAGAGAATTCACCGCACCGACTCGTATGGTGAGCTTACCTGTCCCCCCTCCTTCTGCTGTGCCCCTTCATCGGCCAATGCCCGATGTAGTCGCGCTCGCCGGCCAAACTGCACGCTGGCTTTCTGAAGCGCCTGCGCAGACTTATGTGATCCAAGTTGCCGCAGCTAAAGATGCGGCCTCCACATCCGTACTATTACAGGAATTGAGCGCACACTCTCCCCCCAAACCCCTGCGCGTGTTACACGGCATGCAACGAGGAGAAGTGGCCTGGATGATACTGGCGGGTGAGTTTCCGGATCGGGAAACCGCGATGGCTGCGCTCCAAAAATGGCCGGGTGCGGGGGGGGATTCCCCTTTTTTGCGTAGCGTCGGCAAAATGCGCAAAGTGGTCTTAGGCACGGCTAAAAAATAGCCGTTTTGTGGTTACTGGTACGGGCTCCTTAGGCCATTTTTATGGGAACGAAGCACGACATGCATGAACGGCGGCTTACCCTCAGGATGACCCTGATATGGGCGGTGAAATCCCCACTTCTTCGTGCCGCCTGTCACGTGGGCTGCGGGATCACGGGCCTCGTGCTTATCGCCGGTTGCGTACCCCCTAAAAGTTTCGATACTTCGCCCGGTCATATCCATCAGACGGCTACTGCGCCGAGTATTGACCCACTGCCAACGCCGGTGAAAGCCGCACCCACACTGGCCCCGCCGCGCCTGACAGCGCCCGTGCCCACGTATACCGTGGTGGTCAACGATGTGCCGGTAAAAGACCTGCTGTTTTCAATCGCGCGCGATACGCAATACAACATCGACCTGCATCCTGGTATTACAGGCAAAGTCTCGTTGAATGCGGTAAATGAGCCCTTGCCGTCCATTCTCGATCGCATCGCACGTCAGGCCAATCTGCGCTATGAAATGAACGGCAAAACCGTGTCGATCATGCCGGATACGCCCTACGTTAAAACCTACAGCGTTAACTATGTCAACGTGGCGCGCAATACCAATTCGAGCGTGGGGGTCGCGGCGCAAATTGCCAGCACCGGGGGAGGCAGTATTGGTACAGGCGCCCCTGCGACCACGGGGAATTCTTCGACCACTACGGTGACCAGCCAGTCCAATAACGATCTGTGGACGGTGATGGCCGATAACATCCGCACCATGCTCGCGGGTACGCGCGCGGTCACCCAGAGCAGCGATGAACGCGTGGCGCAACTGGACGCTGAAAAAGCCGCCCGTGCCGAACGGGTATCGCAAGCCGAGGCAGTGAGTCGAGCTGGGGCGGGCGCGGCCAATCTCTACACTGCCGCCTTCGCCAATCAGCCCCTGAGCGATGGAAAAAACGATGTCGCGATAAACCCGGTAGCGGGCACGGTAACCGTATTGGGCACCGGAAAGCAGCACGAACTGGTGCAGCGTTATCTTGACCAAGTCATGAAGTCTTCACAGCGGCAAGTGCTGATCGAAGCCACGATTGTCGAAGTTACGCTGAAAGATCAGTATCGCGCGGGCATCGACTGGTCGCGCGTGGCGCAAAATGCCACTGGCTGGACGATCAATACGCTGGGGGCCGGGACCAATGCGCTGGCTAATTCATTGACGCCTTTTATTCAGGCGACTTATACGAATACGGGCAAGAATGGATTTTCTGCGGCAGTTGATTTGCTCGAATCCTTCGGCAACACAAAAGTGTTGTCCAGCCCCAAACTGATGGCCTTGAACAATCAGACCGCGCTGCTGAAGGTGGTCAACAATCTCGTTTACTTCACCATCAAGGCCGATACAGTATCGACAGCCAGCGTAGGCACCACCACTACTTTCACCACCACGCCGCAAACCGTACCGGTCGGGGTAGTGATGTCGGTGCTGCCACAAATCAACGAAAATGGCATGGTCTCGCTGACCGTTCGCCCCACCATTTCACGTCAAGTGGGCACCGTCGACGATCCTAATCCGGAACTGAAAAAGAACAACCTTAATATCAGCAATCGCATCCCGGTGATCCAGGTGCGCGAAATGGAATCACTGCTCCAAGTCCAAAGCGGGCAAACAGTGGTATTGGGCGGCTTGATTCAGGATGACAGCAATAACGCCCGCGATGGCTTGCCCGTGTTATCGCGTCCGGAAGGCGTCGGCGCAATATTTGGTCAGCACGAGCGCCTCAATAGTCAGACTGAACTGGTGATATTTTTGCGCCCGATTGTTGTCACCGACCCTTCGCTGGAAAGCAACGAATTGCGGCAATTTCAGCGCTTGTTGCCCAGCGCGCGGAGTGCGCCATGATTGCCCCGCACAAGCGGAGCGAAGTCAGAAATTGCGTGGTGAAAATCGCCTGCACTCGCCCGCCTTTAATGGCTGACACGAGTAAGCGTCATCGCTGGGGCGCGTAGTGAGTCTGTTACTCAAGGCACTGAAACAAGCTGAAACCGCTCATGCAGAAAAAGCGGGAGGGGGAGCGAACAAAGATTTGGAGCTTGAGTCGCTGGCGCCGCCCGATGTAACTAAAGCACGAGAATGGTTAGAACCCCCGGGAATGTTATTCGGCAGTAGCGGTCTTTCACCGGCGCCCCCTCCCCCCCTGCGCCGCTTTACGCTGCCTCAGCTGTCATTAGTCCCGGCAACCGCATTGCTCGCCGCGATGGTCGCGCTAGGTTACGGCCTTTATTTATATTTTGCGTTGCAGCCCCCTGCTGCGATTGCGTTGGTTCCGCCTCCCGCTTCCCCCGTTGTGCCCTCGCCCACTGTGGCGTCTATTGCGCCTCCCCCCTCACTTCCTATTGTCTCTGCCCCCGCTGCCGCCTCAAGCTTGCCTGCAACAACAGCTGTGACTGCTTTG
The DNA here is from genome assembly GCA_043779595.1 of Nitrosomonadales bacterium. Lineage (GTDB taxonomy): Bacteria > Pseudomonadota > Gammaproteobacteria > Burkholderiales > Thiobacillaceae > Thiobacillus. Next base: position 2,637 of record JAYWDZ010000052.1, on the reverse strand, counting down.
CCTGCGGTAGATATGCCTTCGCGCATTGCGGCGCGTCATCGCCCGTCCCCAAGATCGGCAGTGGGCGCTGCATGGGTTAATCCAGATAAACAGCGACGTGCGCAGTCCGCTGCTTTTGAAGCTATGCCTGCGCTTTCATTTCATCCCGATAGCGGCAGTAATTTATTGAGTAGCGCATATGGCGCATACCAAAATGGTCAGCTCGACGAAGCGCAGCGTTTATATACGCAAGCTGCCGGGCGTGAGCGTAGCGTGGATGCATTATTAGGCCTCGCCGTCATCGCGGCCGCGCGTAACCGAGATGGCGACGCGGCACGTCTATACCGCGAAGTGTTGGACCGCGATCCGCGCAATGCTGCGGCCCAAGCAGCGTTGCTGGACTTACTCGGCAATACCGATAAACAGGCGGCCGAAAGCCGCTTGAAAACGCTGATCGAGCGGGAACCCAGCCCTAATCTTTATCAAACGCTCGGCAATTTGTATGCGGATCAGAATCGCTGGGGCGACGCGCAAGCTGCGTATTTCGAAGCGTATCGCGCCGTGCCGGGCAATGCCGACTATGCCTTCAATCTGGCAGTCAGTTTGGACCGGCTGCGCCAGCCTGCTGCCGCTCTGCCGTATTACGAAAAAGCGCTCGCGCTCGGCGGCACGCATCGCTTCGAGCGCGCTCAAGCTGAGTCACGCATCCGACAAATAAAATTACTGCCTTGAGGCGCTGATCTGATGGAGCGCCGCAAAAAACTCCGCATGGGCGAAAACCTGATTGCTCAGGGCCTTATCACCACGGACCAATTACGCATCGGCCTGAAGGAACAAACCAGCACCGGTCTGCCCATCGGTCGCCAACTGGTCGCGCTGGGCTTCATGACTGAAGCGGTGTTGCGCGATCAACTTGCCAATGCGCTAGGTAGCCAGGGCATTGACTTGACCCAGGTAGTCGCCGACGCCGAAGCGCTGCAACTCGTGCCTGAAGAGTTTGCGCGCCGTCATCATCTGCTGCCGATTGCCTACGACAACGAACGCGACGTGCTGACGCTGGCCACCACCGATATGTTCAACGTCGTTGCGCTCGACCAGTTGAAAGCCGGGCTTGGTGGTCACGTCGAAATCGACACGTTGCTGGCGGGCGACGCGCAACTGCTCGAATGCATCGACAATTTCTACGGTTTCGATCTGTCGCTGGACGGCATCCTGCGCGAAATCGAAACCGGCGAAGTCGATTACGCGAGTCTTAATCCCGACACCGACGAATACACCCAACCCGTGGTGCGACTGGTCGGCGCGTTGCTGACCGACGCGGTGAAGCGCCGCTCGTCGGACATCCACTTCGAACCCGAGCACGCGTTCCTGCGCATCCGCTACCGCATCGACGGCGTGCTCGAACAGATCCGCAGCCTGCACAAAACCTACTGGCCCGGCATTCTGGTGCGACTCAAAGTGCTGTGCGGCATGAACATCGCCGAGACGCGCGCACCGCAGGATGGCCGCATGTCGCTGACGCTGAACGGCCGCTCGATCGACTTTCGCGTGTCGTCCCAACCCGGCATCCACGGTGAAAATCTGGTGCTGCGCATACTCGACCGCGAAAAATCCATCATGCCGCTGGAGCAGATGGGTTTTACGCCCGACGCTTTACGCGAGTTGCAACTGATGATGGCCCGCCCGGAAGGCATTCTGGTCGTGACCGGACCCACCGGCTCGGGCAAAACCACCACACTGTATTCGATGCTGTCGCACCTGAACAACGAGACTGTCAACATCATGACGCTGGAAGACCCGGTCGAGTATCCGGTCACGCTGATGCGCCAGAGTTCGGTCAACGAAACGTTGAAGCTCGACTTCGCCAACGGCATCCGCTCGATCATGCGGCAAGATCCTGACATTATTCTGGTCGGCGAAATCCGCGACAAGGACACTGCGGAAATGGCCTTCCGCGCGGCAATGACCGGCCACCAGGTGTTCACTACGCTGCATACGAATTCTGCGCTAGGCGTGTTTCCGCGCCTGATGGACATCGGCATTCAGCCGGGTATTTTGTCCGGCAACATCATCGGCGTGATCGCGCAACGGCTGGTGCGCAAGCTTTGCCCACGCTGCAAGGAAGCGTATACGCCGGATGAAGACGAATCGCGCATCCTAGGCTGGGACTCGGCCAAACCCCGGGTTTATCGTCATGTCGGTTGCCCCGCGTGCGACAACAAAGGCTATAAGGGACGGATGGCGCTGATCGAATTATTGCGGCTAGACCCCGCGCTGGATGAACTCGTCGCGAATCATGCGCCGCTGCATGAGATTCGGCGGATCGCGTTGGCGCAGGGTTATCACCCGCTGGCGGAGGATGGAATTGCTCGGGTGTTGATGGGGATTACTTCTTTGGCGGAGGTGGCTCGGGTGGTGGATTTGACGGGGAGGGTTTGAGGGATATGGTTATTTTGGTTCCTCGTAGCAGCTGGCCGTTTTTTTCGCCTGATGGCGAGTTACTTTTTCTTGCGTGGCCAAGAAAAAGTAACCAAAAAGAAGGCCACCCCTCTTCATCGCCCTTCGGGTTCCCGAATCGAAGCGAACGGACGGGCGCTTCACCAACTCGCCCTAACAGACTGCACAAAACGCAGTCTGTCGCGGAGCTCAAACACGGTT
>JAYWDZ010000051.1:0-2340 GCA_043779595.1 Nitrosomonadales bacterium | reverse complement strand
CCGCGCCGATGTTCCGCGTGATGAAAATCGATGCTGAGACGTTTACCGCCAACTTCAGTCACCCGTTGCGCGCCCGTATTTTCAGCATCGACAGCGGCAAGAGCGATGTGTCCACCGAGCCCATCGGCAAAGTGAATATGCTGCTGGAATGGAGCGGCATGGAAACGCAACTGCTGACATCAACCGACTTCACCGCGCCGGACATGTACGTGCGCGAGGACGAAACACCGGACAGTGAGTTTTACGCCGAGCCGCGCAAAGTCATCCATGTTGATAGCGTATGCTCGCGGCGGATTCAGGCGCTATACCGCACCGTGCTGCCGGAAAACGCGCATGTGCTGGACCTGATGGCCGGCTGGCGCTCGCATCTGCCCGACACAGTAAAATCCGCGGTGGGCCTGGGGCTGAATGCTGACGAAATGCGCGATAACCCGCAACTGAACAAACACATCGTGCAGGATTTAAACCTCAATTCCACGCTGTCATTCGCCGATGCCACCTTTGACGCCGTCGTCTGCACCGTATCGATTGAGTATTTGACCCAGCCGCAAGCCGTCATCAAGGAGGCCAAACGCGTATTAAAACCCGGCGGCATGTTGGTAGTGACCATGTCCAACCGCTATTTCCCGCCCAAGGCGATCAAGCTGTGGACGCAACTGCACCCAATGGAACGCATGGGCTGGGTCGGCATGATGATCAAGCAGACCGGCTTCAAAAAAATGGAAACCTATCTTGAACGCGGGCTTAAACGCCCCAAAGATGACCGCTATGCGGATCGGCTCCAGGAATCTGATCCGCTGTTTGCGACTTGGGGGCAGGTGTAGAGCAGGGTAGGACTTACTGCGTGCTCTACTGAAGCGAAGGCGATCCAATGATTACCCAGTAGTATCGACAAAGTCTTCGAACACATCCATCAGGCCGTCGGGAGCCAGAACCCACTATGAAGACAATAAAAAGAATTGTCCTATCGAATTTCAAGCGATTCAAAAATTTCGAACTTGAACTCAACGACAAGATGAATATCCTCGTCGGCGACAATGAAGTCGGCAAGAGCTCCGTGTTGTTGGCGCTCGACCTAGTTCTTAGCGGAAGTAGGAGCAAAATCGAGACGATGGGCTTGGAGACACTTTTCAGCAACGAAGTTGTATCCGCGTTCCTGGCCGGCACAAAAAAAATTGAAGACCTTCCCAAGCTGTTTGTGGAGATATACCTTTCTGAGCAACACAATGCTGATCTGAATGGGGAAAACAACTCCAAAGCCATTCTCTGCGACGGGTTGCGCCTCGACTGCGAACCAATCGATGAGTACAGCAAGGAGATCGGTGAGGTCCTCATGGACGAGCATCCGAACTTCCCTTTCGAGTATTACGTGATCAAGTTCACAACGTTCGCTGGGCTGCAATATTCGGGCTTCAAAAGACCTCTCAAGCACCTGGTCATTGACAGTTCGCTGATAAACAACGACTACGCAACGCGGGAATACACGAGGTCCATCTACAGCGCCAACGCGACTGTTCTCGATCGGAACAGGAACGAAAATCTATACCGAAAAAGCAAGGCGGTGTTCAAGAACGAAGCGCTCGCAGACCTAAACAAGAAACTGGACTCCTACAAATTTTCGGTCAGGACCAATCCAAAATCGAATCTCGAGTCGGACCTCGTCATCACGGAAGACGACATACCGATCGAAAGCAAGGGCAAGGGCCGCCAGTGCTTTATCAAGACGGAGTTCGCTCTCCGCAAGAATGAGGACGAGCACCGAATTGACGTTCTACTTCTCGAAGAGCCCGAGAATCATCTGAGCCACACCAATATGAAAAGGCTTGTCCAGAGAATCTCGGATTCCGAGAACAAGCAGCTCTTTATCGCAACCCACAACAGCCTCATCTGCGCACGTCTGGATTTACGCAAGGCGATCCTACTGAACAGCGTCAGCGCAAAGCCATCATCCTTGAAGGATTTGCCCGAGGACACGGCGAAGTTTTTCATCAAAGCGCCTGACAACAATGTTCTTGAGTTCGTGCTGTCATGCAAGGTGATTTTGGTAGAGGGGGACGCCGAGCTCATCTTGTTTGACGCCCTCTACAAGAAACATTCCGGGAACTCCACCTTGGAGAAGGATGGCGTGCACGTGATATCCGTTGGTGGGACCAGCTTCAAGCGCTATCTGGACTTAGCGAAGCTTTTGGGCATCAAGACAGCGGTTGTGCGCGATAACGATGGTGACTATCAGAAGAACTGTGTCGACAGTTATGCCGACTATGCGGCCAAACATATGCGCGTTTTTTCCGACAAGGACCCTGCGAGGCGGACGTTCGAAGTGTGCTTCTACCAGGACAA
>JAYWDZ010000050.1:0-5891 GCA_043779595.1 Nitrosomonadales bacterium | reverse complement strand
TGACCGCGCCGCCGAGATCAATGGCCTGCGCGGTGGGATTATAAAGTTCTACCCATTCGCTGGAATATGCGACGTCCGGATCGGGCATGACCTCGTTAAGTTTGACGTCCTTGACCGTGTATTGCTGGGGCGGCGGTGCCGACGTCGCGACAAACCCCGCGCCATTGACCGAATAATAGACGCCGTCGCTCGATTGAATGACGACGTCACCATTGGCAATAATCGCACTGCCGTAATTGCGCGTGGTATCGCAGAGGTTGGTGAGATATACGGCACCAGTGGCAAGCAGCCGGTCGAGCGTGGTTTGCGCCGGATGACCGTAGCTGTTTGCGCCGCATGAAATCAGCGACACGTCGGGGTCCAGCGTGTCGACATACAATTGATTGCTTGAATGCGCCGAGCCATGGTGATTGGCGCGCAGCACTTCGACCCGGCCAAAGCGCGGCGCGATGATGCGTTCGACATCGTTATACGTATAACCAAACGAACTTTCGGCATATTCGCCGTCGGTGTCACCGGCTGTCGCGTAGTCAAATAGGTTGAAGCTGACTTTGAGCGCAATCGAATAGTCGTTTTCTGACGGCGGAAGTGTGTCGGCCGTATGATCGCCGACAAGCGGTGTGACGCCGTCCACCATGTTGACGCCTTGCGCATCGCTGCCAACCACCGTCACATTCACGCCGCCGCCCAGAGCGATCTGCGTTGTGGAACCGACTTGCGCGATTTCGCGGTTGAGTTTCGCGGCGTTGGCCGGATTGGTGGCGTAGCATAACCAGTTGCGCGCGGTACCCGAGAAAGTACCGGCGTTATGCCAGACGATTTCCGTATCCGGATCGCAGAGGCCATCACTATTGGAATCGACCCAACGCCCGGCGTCGCGATCGACCAATTTACCAATCGTGAAACCGTGCGTTTCAACCAGGCCCCAGATGCCCCCATAACCGGCATAGCCGATATGGTCGAGGTGCAGATGGCTGGGAACCACGTAATCGATATGCTTGAAGTCTGGGCCCATCACCTCGCGTAGCTTGCTCGCGATATACGTGGCGCCCTTGCCGGTATTCCAGCTTGCCTCGCCGGCGTCGATCAGCAACGTCTTACCGGTCGGGCTGATGATGAGTTGGCTATCGCGTTGCTCGACGTCGAATACATGGATTTCAAAATTGCCCGGTGTCCATTGGGCAATAGCAACGTTAGATAAGAAAAACAGCAGAAAAACGGGAAGTTGAAGTTGAAAAAGCCTGGAACGTGCTTCTTTTATGCTGGTTGCCATGTTATCCCCATTGATGTTCGAAACATTAGAGCTAAAGCACGCACGGTGCGCTGAGCAAAAGCATAAAACGGGAACATGACACTCTGATAACTGTGCCGTGATAATGTGGTTAAAACTGATCGGCGAAGAGGCCGGAGTTCGGAGAGGAGTGGAACAGAGGCTCGGGAACCTGCCTCGCAAAGATCTGCGATATGGCATGAAAGATGTCGGCGTCCCCGTCTTGGCTTGAAGTCGGGCACGCCAGTTCGGTCTACAGGAAAGCGGACATCTAATCCGTCCTCTAGGCGACTGCTCTTTGCATAGTAGGAATGTCCGCTAAGGCCGATTATGCAAAGCATTCCATAAGGGCGACGAGCTAACTTCCTGGTGGGTACGTTAAACGTCCACTCATCGGGCCTTTTCGGACTGTCATAGTGGATATGCGATCGCTAATTTACGAATGTCCGTTTTCTGCATCTGGCTTTGCCAATCATCAGCTGTATTCTTACGGTTCATCGCCGAACTTGTAATTGCGATAGCCACCTTTTTTTCTCAACGACTGCGCCCGCATCTAGGGCGAGTTTGAAATTCAAGACTATGGGGTATGCAGTGCTCTCGTTCTTCTCTAATTACAGCTAATAGTTATGTTGAAAGAAGAACAGGCCGCTGAATTGCTGCGTCGATGCGAAGCCCTTGCCGGGCGTGAACTCAAACAAGTTCGTGGAAACCTGCGAAATGCCGCGACACGTGCTGAAGCTGTATGGGAACTTCTTTTCATGGAGGCAGTATCGAAACTCGGCCGCATTGAGGTCGAGTCCTCGCAAGGAGGGCCTGATATTCGTCTGGAGCTTCCAACTGGTCGCTGGGCATCCATTGAGGTTACCTACCTACATCCACGTTTCGAAGACGAAGAGCGACGAAGCGCTATGGTCGCGCGATGGATTCACGATGCAGCATCATCACTCGGGCCAGACGCTCCTGAAATTCGCTGTGATTTTCAAGGAGACAGCAAACACTTGGCTGGGCCTAGGAGAAAGCTTCCCCTCGAGCACGAGCGAAAGAAATTTCTCGCGAGTACGGAAGTAGCTCAGTTCCTTACTGATGTGGCCGCACACCCGAACGAAGAACTTCAATTACAGCTCAAGAACTACTCCGTGATTTTGAAAACCGTGCGGCGTACGCCAGAGTCACAGAGATTCTTAGGCTGGGGAGGATCGATTCAAGAATCGCCTAAGGTTGCACAAGAACACGCGGCCTTTCGCTCGCTACGTGCAAAGCTTCAGCAGCACAAGTTGGATGAGCCACATCTCGTATGTATTGGTAGTGACGTGAGTCATGCACTTTCATCCGGCATGTCGAATTTCGACATCCGTCTTGAACATGCACTTGGTGCGGCTATCAAAAATAGCGGAGAACTCTCGGGTGTAATGGTCGTGAACATAGCGCAGTCAAGCTCTCCACTGGAGCGCATTTCTCGTACCGCCCGTTGCACGGCTTACCCGGTGGGCAACTGCCGATATCCTTTAACTGAAGCTGAGTGGTCCTTTATCCAGAAGCTCGATGTAAACCGATGGAAGTTCAGCTTCCCTTTGCCACGGAAAGAGGATTCACCAAAACATCGCTACCGGCATGTCCCGGGATCACTTCAACTTTCATCTTATTCAGGAGGCATTGTGAAACTATCCATTCCAGCATCTGTGCTTGTCGAAGTCCTGGCTGGGCGAAAGGAATTGCTGGACGACGACTATGGGGGCGCTGAGGATCACTTTGGAAATGCTGTGAAGCGATGCTTACAAGAGGGGTGGAAAGTTGTGTCCTGCAGTTTTCAAGATGGTGACATTCAACAGGGCATGGCGGCTTCAGTTGTGCTCGAACTCGCTCCACCTCATGATCCTGTGTTTTGGGTGAGGTAATGGTAGAAGAGGGCCAGGTCGAAATACCATTGAGCGCCGTTGAAATCGAATCGATGGGTGACCGTTTAGGCCGAGGATGCGACGGTCGACAACCCAGCCATGACAGGCAGGTCGTCGGCCTTAGCTGCCCGTCGCTGCGGGAAGGCCTACCGACCGTTCCGCAGCAGAAGGAGACAGTAGGCCTTGGCTGCTCGACCTACTGCCTGCAGCCAGAGGTCTGTGCGGTATAGGAGAAAACCGTGGTGCGCCCCCAATACTGTTACCGCAACGGCCCTAGGGTATGCTCGTTTCTGAATGGGCTCTAGGTAGACAAAAGCGCTACATCAGCCGGTGCTACTGGCGTTGGCTTGATACATAAATGTAAATAAGGAACAGCAGGGGGCTAAAGATTTCTCTTCTGATACCGCAATGTTTTATTGTTAAGGTCAAACGGGCTCGAAAGCCGTTGTCCGTTGCGGCAGGCAACACCCGCACACGTTTCTATACATCGTGGGAGACAAGAAATTGATTATTATCAGGCAGCATTTACATAAGAAGATTAAGAAGACACTTCCATTCTTCTCCAGAATTGCTCCCCCACTGCAAATGCCAATCAATGTTATTAAATTGATTTTCATATTGCTGGCTTTTGCTATTGGGGCTTCTACGGCTTATGCCGATGTTTATAAATGTGTCGTAAACGGAAAAACCGTGTATTCGGACTCACGGTGTGCTTATAAACCCGACACCGTCAAAATCGATCCAAATCAGAATGTCGTTCAAGGAGAACGTTCTTCTGTAAATAATGGCGCTCAACCCAATGCAACAGCCCGGTCTAATGATCCTAAATGCGCAGAATTATCAGATCGATTGAGCCATGTGCGGACGATTGGTGATTTGGATAAGTATTCTAAAGAATATGAGTTCCGATGTGTAGCAGCCGGGTCTAATGATCCTAAATGCGCAGAGTTGTTAGATCAATTGAGTTATGTGCGGTCGCGGGGTGACTTGAATAGGATTTCTCAAACATATGAGTTGCAATGCATGTCGCCTGGCGATAGGGAAGTTAGTGCTCAAAAGAGAAATAATCAAGAGATGCAACGCAAACTAAATGATATTCAGCGAACACAACAAGAGATACAGCTCAGGCAGCGTGGGATAGGTTATTAATAGTGGAACAGCATTGATAATCAGGCTAAGACGTGTGGCGAGGCTGCGAGGCAGGCGAGCGCCAGCATGGCAAGGAATGCTCGATCTGTGAGATGTATGAGCCCTTTGATTTATGGCTAACAAAAGGAGACGTACGGTGGAAAAGGCTGAGGATTGCAAATCGATATTCATCGACCAAGATAAGTATAGGTACAAGATTGTAGCGTCGGTGGAGTTAATCCCAAGAAGTGAGCCGGAGCCGGAGCCGCACGCTGACCTTGCCCCCGAAAAACGTACTCCATAGCTGATAGTTAAACTTGGCAAATGGAGAACACGAAATGAGTAAAAGCAAAGACGGACAGGCACGGGGCCAATACACCCTGGAGTTCAAGCAAGAAGCGGTGCGGCTGGTTAAAGGCGGGCAGTCAGTGGCGGTCACGGCGAAGATACTGGGCATGCCGGAACAGACGCTGGGCAACTGGGTGCGGCTCAGCAATCAGGGTCGGCTCAAGGGCGCGGGTGACAAGCCTGTGAGTGCCGAGCAAATGGAATTGGCGCGCCTGCGTGCGGAGTGTGCGCGGCTGAAGATGGAGCGCGACATCCTAAAAAAAGCGACGGCGTACTTCGCGCGGGAAATCCTGTGAAGTACGCCTGGATTGGCAAACACAAAGCGCAATGGCCGATCACGCTGAGCTGCGAAGTATTGGAAGTCAGCGCGAGCGGTTACTTTGAGCACTGGCAACGCAAAATGATTGACAAGCCGATCAAGCCGGAGGCGAGTCGGCGTGTCGCCGACGCAGCCGTGCTTGTTCACATCAGAGTCATCCACGCCGAAGTCAAAGCAGAATACGGCTGGCCCCGCATGTGGAAAGAACTTCAGGCCAGAGGCATTCGGGTCGGAAAGAAACGCGTTCAGCGGCTGATGCAGCGCCATGGCATCCAGGCACGGGGCAAGCGGAAATTTGTCGTCACCACCGACAGCACACACGAGCTTCCCATCGCCCCAAACCTTCTGGATCGCAATTTCACGGTTGAAACGCCGAACGCCGTATGGACAAGCGACACCACCTACATTGCCACCGACGAGGGCTGGCTGTATCTGACAGCAGTACTTGACCTGTTCAGTCGTCAGGTCGTGGGCTGGAGCATGACAGACCACATGCAGGCCAGCGGCGTGACGGACGCGTTACGCATGGCGTGGTTCAGGCGTAGACCGGAACCGGGATTGATCTTCCATTCGGATCGAGGTAGCCAGTATTGCAGCCAAATGTTTCAGGAGGTTCTGACAGGCTATGCGATGAAATCGTCGATGTCGCGCCGAGGTAACTGCTGGGATAACGCGCCGACGGAGAGCCTGTGGGGGCGACTCAAAGTCGGCAGACTGCACGGCAGGAAGTTTGCCACCCGACGCGAGGCGATGGATGAGGTGATGGATTGGCTGACGTTCTACAACCACAAGAGATTGCATTCGACGTTGGGCTATGTCAGTCCCATGACGTTCGAGCAACGCTGGCACGCGGCTTAGCAACAAGTGAAAAAGTCCGCATAATGGGCAGCCTATGGAGTCCGGTAAACAGAGGCAAGGTCACGCGGGCGAA
>JAYWDZ010000049.1:0-2357 GCA_043779595.1 Nitrosomonadales bacterium | reverse complement strand
AGATCGGGCTGGAAGTGCTCTACCCCGGCGCGACCAATCCGTTCCCGTGGATGTCGGAACTCATCGATCTTAAGAAGGAGAAGAATTTCTTTGAGACGAGAGTGACGGAATATCAGACGGGGGGGGCTTTGAATTGGGAGTGATGTAATCATTTGATTTAAATAAAAAAGAGCGCTTAGGCGCTCTTTTTTTTAGGGGAAAATCAGAATTTTGCTTATATACAAAATTAACTGAATTTAATTGAATAATTTTGTATATATACAATATTGCACTCTTCCAGAGATTGTGCGATATTTCGTATAGGCACAAAAATAAAGTAAAATATGTAATTTCTTTGTATAGGAGCAAAAATGGGTCTTTCTGACCTTGGGACCGTTCTGAAAAATGCGCGCAAGCAGCGCAAACTCACATTGCAAGAGTTATCTGCGCAAACTGGCGTGCATTACACAACCCTTTCCGAGTTGGAAAGAGGAAGGATGACGGAATTCGGCGTTCGAAAACTAATGCGCGTAGCAGCCACGCTTGGCTTGGAGCTAAATTTGAGGCCGGCTGGACAACCCTACACGCTGGATGATGTTGCCTCGGAACGTCGCAATCAAACCCTGCAAGAGGCAAACACATCTAAAAATGAACTCGCCAAATTAATGAACGCGCACAAGGATGCGAGTGCGCAGTTTAGTTCTGAGAACCAACTTGCGAAACTAATGAAAGTGCACAACGATGCAACCGCGCAGCTTGGATCCAAGAACGAACTCGCCAAACTAATGAAGGCGCACAAGGATGCAACCGTGCAGTTGGGCTCTGCGAACGAACTTGCCAGGCATCTGAATTCCAAAACCGATCTACTCGACCGTGTCCTTGGTGAAAACTGGGCTCGGCCGAAAAAAGCCACCTAAGGAAACTGAGCATGGCTGCACAAACTGACAAATTAACTGCGCATGTAAATGGAATACCAGCGGGATATTTATCGCCCAGCCCTGATAGTCCGAAGTATGTTTTTACCTATTTTCCCGATGCGCCAATTGATGCATTTGTCTCGCTGACTATGCCGGTGCGCGCAGAAAGTTATGTTTGGCAGGAAGGCTTGCATCCCATATTTCAAATGAACCTTCCAGAAGGATATCAAAAAGACCTGCTTAGACATCGCCTGGGGCCGTCAATGCCAGTGGACGATTTTCATCTACTCGCAATAACTGGCGCACGCGGAATCGGTAGAACGAAGATTTTCCCGTGGGGGGAAGCTCCCACTAGAAATGCGCCGGCTGCAGCGTCCATAGAATTACTCGCACATCCCGATTCAAGGGTAGCACTATTAGAAGCACTAAACACAGTTGGAACCGAGAACATCTCTGGAGTAATGCCAAAAGCGATAGCACTTCCACCAGACCAAAAACTTACCTTCCCGACCGAGCATTGGATTCTCAAGACGGGCAGGCAAGATACGCCAGGCATCGCAATCAATGAATACCTATGCCTCGAACTTGCCAGAGAGATGCAGTTGCCAGTACCAAAAACTCTGCTATCGACAGATGGCCAGGTTATTGCAGTTGAGCGATTCGACCGCGCCGGCGACGAAGATATTGGCCTTGAAGACTTCTGCGCGCTAATGGGACTTCCGCCATACAAGAAGTATGAAACGACACTAGAGGCAATTGCGCGCCATCTAAAAATTCACTGCGCACCGAGCGAATTGATGGAGTCGTCAACGCGACTAATCGAAATGAATGTACTAAATCTAGTTGTGCGGAACGCAGACGCGCACGCAAAAAACTACGCTTTGCTGTATTCGAGCAAAGTAAATGCAATTCTTGCCCCGGTATACGATGTACTTACGGTTTCTGTATATCCTGAATTCGCGCAATCGCCATACGGACTTTCAATTGGCGGTCGCAAAGCTTGGAATTTGCGCAAAGAGCTGGAACGTATTGCCGTCGAACACTTAAACCTTCCAAAAACCGTAGTCGCCGATGCGGTCGAAAAAGTAGCTGTTGCAATGGTCAAAGTGATGCCAATGATTGCGCAGCGCGCAGAAGAGTTTCCAGAGTTTCGAGAAATAGGAAAAAGGATGATCCGGCTCTGGCAAGAAGGCTTTGCAACTATGGCGGGAAAGGCACATCCCCCGCTAATTATCGATATGGGGTCCGCAAAGCTGACTGACGAAGCCCCTCAACCCAAGCGAAAAGGTCGCACAACAAAGTCAACGATGTATCGTCCCAGTTAATCACTAAAGAACAATCGAAAGCAAATAGGGTCAGACACTCATGGCACTCGGTTAAGCCCCTGACGCCCCGGGAATAGGTGGGCTGAACACTTCTGATGGTGGTAGGCTTTTGTTGCGAAACGAAAGTCAACCAACA
>JAYWDZ010000048.1:0-2366 GCA_043779595.1 Nitrosomonadales bacterium | reverse complement strand
CCTATGGCAACGACGAGCAACGCCGCCATGCGAAAAAAGACGCCGTTTTATGTTTCGATATTTCTGATTCACGACACTAGGCTATTTGTCTGCAGTGCTGACGCTCAGATCGATAAGCAGGGTGTAGCCGGTAAACAAGGGAATCTTTTGCTGCCAGGCGGCGGTGACCACCGTTTCGCCGCCCTCTTTGGTAATCTCCAGGTCATCCTTGGTAATCACCTCGACGTAGCCAATCGTCGCGCGCCGGTCGAAACTTTTGCGAATTTCCGCGACCGTTCCCGATCTAACTTCTTCGGATGCCGCCAAGCCCTTCATAACCGACTTGACGTTGAATAGCTGGCTGTAGACAGGAAAAAGCTTCAGTCCCAACAGCAGGACCACCGCACACACCGCGAATATGAAGATGAGCATTATAAAACCCATGCCCCGCTGACAGTGAAGACTTTTTTGTGGTGTTTTCATGTGCGTCCTTGAAGCAAATTGGGAATTGTCGGATTACGGTACAAATTACTCTATCGATGTTCCAATGCGCTTGAGCGAACCAAAATTCATCCAGATCATCACGGCTCTACCGACGATATTCTCTTCCGGGACGAAACCCCAATAGCGGCTGTCGTCGCTGTTGTCGCGATTGTCCCCCATCATGAAGTAGTGTCCGGCGGGAACCGTGCAGACAACTCCGACATTATTGTATTCGCAATTGTTGCGATTGGGGAATTGCCGAATGCCGCCGAGGCGAACGCCGGGCATGTCGGGATCAACCATGATGGTGTGAGTTTTTTCGCCGAATTTTTCCCGGAAAGACTCGAAGCGTCGAAAACCCAGGCGCTTGTCCACTTCGGTTGCCGTGCCCAGACTCTCCATGTCAACGGGCTTGCCGTTGATCGTCAAACGTTTCTGCTGGTAGGCGATTGTGTCACCCGGAACGGCAATGACACGCTTGATGAAGTCCTTGGCGGGATCTTCCGGGAAGCGAAATACCATGACATCGCCACGCCGCGGCGATCCGGTTTCCACGATTTTCTTGTTGATCACGGGCAAGCGCACACCGTAAGTGAATTTATTGACCAGAATGAAGTCTCCCACCTGAAGCGTCGGCAACATCGATTCCGATGGAATCTTGAAGGGTTCGTAAAGGAAGGACCGCAACAGGAAAACGATCAGAATCACCGGAAAAAAGCTGCGTGCCATTTCGACGACAACAGGTTCACTCCCAGCGCCGCGCCTCGGACTGAGGACAGCGGCGTCGATACCCCATATCACCCCGGTGATGGTGGTGGCCAGAAGCAACACCGCCGCAAAGCCCATGACCTCCTTCAGCGTCAACATGCCCATCGCCGCGATGAAAAACACCGGCCAGGCAATTTCAAGCCATGTGTGCAACGGATGAGGATTGACGCCTTCCGGCGCCTGACCGGCTCCTGCCGGTACGACCTTCCTGCCCACGAAGTAACTGGCCGCGATGAGAAATCCGCTCGTGCCCAGTGCCAGCCAGCCAATCGTTTCCCAATTCATTTGTTTGCCCGAGCCTTCAAAAAGTTTATTGCCTGATTGTGACCGTGCCAACGGATCATGGCAGCCGCAATGCGACCAACACACGATTCGGCTGCACCAGTTGCGGCGACCGTCATTTGCTTTCCACCTGCAGAATGGCAAGAAAGGCTTCCTGGGGAATTTCAACGTTGCCGACCTGCTTCATGCGCTTCTTGCCGGCTTTCTGCTTCTCGAGCAACTTGCGCTTGCGCGAGATATCGCCACCGTAACACTTCGCCAATACGTTCTTGCGCAGCGCCTTGATGTTTTCACGCGCGATGATGTTGGCGCCGATCGCGGCCTGTACGGCAACATCGAACATCTGGCGGGGGATGAGTTCGCGCATCTTTGCGGCCAGATCGCGTCCGCGATACTGGCTGTTTGCGCGATGCACGATCAACGACAGTGCATCCACCTTTTCACTGTTAATCAGAATGTCGAGCTTGACCAGATCCGCCGCACGATACTCCTTGAATTCATAGTCAAGTGAGGCATAGCCACGGGAGGAGGATTTCAGCTTGTCGAAGAAATCCATCACCACCTCGTTCATCGGCATCTCGTACTTCAGGATGACCTGGCGACCGTGGTATTCCATGTCGATTTGCTGGCCACGCTTCTGGTTGCACAGCGTCATCACCGTGCCCACATATTCCTGCGGCATGAGTATCGTTGCGTTAATGATGGGTTCGCGAATTTCTTCAATTTTGGAGAGTTCGGGCAGGCGCGAAGGGTTCTCGATTTCGATGACTTCGCCGCCCTTGAGCATGACTTGATAGATCACGGTGGGCGCAGTGGTAATGAGGTCCTGGTCGAATTCGCGCTCCAGCCGTTCC
>JAYWDZ010000047.1:0-2380 GCA_043779595.1 Nitrosomonadales bacterium | reverse complement strand
AATCTGTGATTAAAGTCTGGCTTGCTGAGCGTCTTGAGGCGACTACTTCTAACTTGCCGTTCCAACAGACGCTCGTAGGTCCCGCGCGCCGCTGAACTCTACGTTGGGCAACACTGAGACCAAATCATGATTAAGGCGGACCCTGAGTACTATCAGAGCTTACAGAAGGAACTGACCATGCATGGGCGCTGGTTCAGCGTAGCCCTGTTTGGTTTTGTGTTATGCATAGTATTGGCCTTCGAAGCGGGGCTCAACGCCGGCTGGTCTTGGCTGCTCGGCTCACTCGTAGCTCTCATGTTTGCACTATGGGCGCGGATCGATCAGCAACACACTCGTGTACTGATCCAGATTTATTTGGCGAGCGCGAAGTGATGCCCAACCCTACGCTCAAGCGGGACTGCGCAAAAGCGCGCAGCCCCTTAGCTCCACGTTAGGTCTCTCCGTGTGCATTGATCAGATAATCGATCTCTCGAAGGCACTGCTGACACCGTTGATTGCCATCGTTGCGACTTACATCGCGTGGCAGCAGTGGCGGACGAATCAGCAGAAGCTGAACCTTGAGCGGTACGACCGTCGTCTGCGGGTCTATGAGGAAGTGCGCAAGATTTTGAGCATCGTCATGCGCGACGCACGGGCAGGCTACGAAGACTTGCTGAAATTCCGCACTTCTGTTTCAGAAGCAGACTTCCTCTTTGGTCCGGAGATTCCGGCCTATATTGATGAGATCTACAAGCACGGAGTGCAACTTGAACTCTGGAACTCGCAGTACTGCCAATCCGGCCAAGAGACGCCCGAAGGCTACAACCATCAGAACATTGTCGCAGGCAGCCACGCCGAACTCGCGTGGCTGACCGCTCAGTTCGAACCGGCCAAAGAGAAATTCAAGAAATACCTGAATGTTGGCCAATAGACCTAACTTTAGGGCACACGGGGCAGGTCTTTCATTTCGGGCACGATGGGGACGGAGCCTAATGCTCTCCGCCGATTTCGCAATAGAATTGGATTCGATCCCTCATGTCACTGGCTATCTCAGGCCGCCGCCGGTTGCCTGGTTGATTTCTTCCCCGACGTCTTGCGCGGCTTTACTGGCGCCGCTGCTGTCGCGTGCAGCTTGATTCCCAGGGCCTTGATGACCTTCAGCACTGTGGAAAACTCCGGATTCCCCGATGCGGACAGGGCCTTGTAAAGTCCTTCGCGGGAAATGCCGGTATCCTTGGATAGTTGTGACATGCCACGGGCACGGGCCACGTCGTTGAGAGCGGCGCGGACCAGGCTTCCGTCGCCGGGGTCTTCATCCAGACAGGCATCCAGGTATAGGGCCATGTCTTCTTCAGTCTTGAGATAATCGGCTGCATCCCAGCGGGTGAATTTCTCGGCCATGTTCAACCTCTCCATTCCTTTGCGATTTCGATTGTTCGCTAGATGTCGGAAACCTGCGTGCTCTTGTCGCCCCCGGCCAGCAAGACTACTTCGGACACTTAAGCGGAAACCTCAGGGACGGAGCCCAATTGTTTTCCGCCGCTTTCGCAAAGGGAATTTGCTCCGACTCCAATGCTGGCTCTGACCGCGAATATTGCTGAGGCCAAGGTTGCCCACACCGATTTTCGAGAAGCGTCAGGTGTGCAATGATTTGAGCGCTACGTCCGGTGCGGTTGATACGATTCTGAGCAGGGCAGCAGCGGGGCCGGTTGGGTTGCGACGGTGCTGCTCCCAATTTTGCAGCGTCTTTATGCTAACGCGCATCAGCCTTGCAAATTCACTTTGCGACAGGCCAATCCGCTCGCGAATGGCCTTCACATCGGTCGGCGCAATCTCAAATCGGCGCGATGCCTTGGCTTTGCCTTTGGAGATAGCCTTTGCTTCTTTCAGGCTTTGTACCAGATCATCAAAGAGTGTTTTTTCCACGCTCATAGCTCCTTCACAAACTCATGCAAAATGGCGACTTCCTTATCGGATAGGGTGTCCTTTTTGGACTTTGGATACACCACCAGCATGTAAATTTGGCCGTTGTCTTTCACCCAGTAATAGATCACCCGAACACCGCCGCTCTTGCCGCGCCCTTGCGTTGCGTAGCGCATCTTGCGGATACCGCCACCGCCTTTGATGAGGTCTCCGCGTTCAGGGTCTTCCATCAGTTCGTTTTGCAACTCCCGGTATTCATCATCGGCAAGTAGTGCCGTGACCATGCGGGTAAAAGTCGGGGTCTCAATGAATTCCATTGCGGTGATATTATACGCCAATGGCGGATAACGCAATCCCCTCATATTGGACTACTGCACGATGGGGGCGGCGTCCCCAATGCCGCCATTGCCGCTTATCGAGGGTTCGTTATTTTTGTCGCATTGAACCGCTCGGTCTGCAGTACTTCCGCAAGTTCGAG
>JAYWDZ010000046.1:0-2388 GCA_043779595.1 Nitrosomonadales bacterium | reverse complement strand
CTACCAATACGACCCGATGGACTACCGCATCGGCAGAAGCGGCGGCGCACTCGGCAGCCTGGATTACTACCTCGAAGGCGAGCATCTGGAGTCGATCTACTCGGGCGCCAACCTGCAGGCCAAATACCTCAGAGGCACCAGCATCGACGAACTGGTGGCGGGCTATCTGTACGACACCGACGCGAAGCTGAAACCCTTCCTGTTCCATCACGACAACGTGACCAGCACCACGGCTGTGAGTGGACATAACGGCGGGACAATACAGAGCACGACCTTTGGCGCGTTTGGCAATACGCAGTCAAGCACCGGGGCGAGTCCGAACCGGTTGAAGTACACCGGACGGGAAGACGATGGGACGGGGCTATACCAATACAGAGCGCGGTATTACGACCCGAGCATTGGCAGATTTGTTAGTGAGGATCCGTTGGGGTTCGGGGCGGGGGATGTCAATTTTTATGCGTATGTCGGGAATAACCCGATAAATGCCAATGATCCGAGTGGCAATGTCCTGAAAGGTGTTGGGAAGGGAGTCGATCTGATGCTCTGGACGAAGAACACCTGGAACAAGGCGCAGATATTAGCAGCACAGCAGAAGGTTGATGCGCTCAACAATCTTGCCGCTCAAGGAAAACTACTCAAAACTCCAGTTCAACAAGGGCCATCGGCATCAAGTGTGTGGGGTTCTGCTGGCCGATCGAAGCCCTCGGGAGCGGATATTGACCATATTCAGGACAAGCAGTTGGGCGGAACAAATGCGTTGAATAACCTTAATCCTCTCGACTCCTCGGTCAACAGGAGCTTTGGTGCACAGATTGCATCACAGCTTAGGGACCATCCGATTGGAACGGCAGTGACCACTGTTGGACTATTTCTGTCTGAAGCTGCAAATGCAGCATCGAACATCACGCCTCGGGATGTAGGAGGATTTTTGTTCGATCTGTCGCCCCTAGGTGATTTGTGGGATGCAGTTCGGATCAAGGGGACAGGCGGCTGCAATAATGGTGTATGCAGTGATATGATCAACCGAAACACGTTTGGGCCTACTTCATCATATGCCCCAGCAGGTGGTGGCTTCCTACTCTATCCAAACAAAAGCAACACCAACATGATGGAATCAGTCTATTCAAAATAATGGCAAATATTTACGGAGAGTTCCAAAAAGTTTTCTTCCGTGACAAGGAGCAAGCTGCTGACCCCTTGAGAAAGTTATTTTCAGACGAGCGCATTAAAGAATTGATTGGTTTCCAGAGCCTGTTCGAACCATTCTCCGGAGCATCTTTTAATGGCGGTGTATACCGTATTCTTCTGCCGGATGAGATCACGAGCTGGGAGGAAAGGATTACCGCTGCATTCCCGGATTTCCGTAATAGATTTATACCATTCGGATATGATTGGCTCGGCCGTTTTTTTTGCTTAGATGTGGAACGAGAACCCCAGCAAGAGCCGCTAGTTCTTCTATTTTCCAACTTCACAGACGAAGTTCTAGAAATACCTGCCAATTTGTTCGATTTCCATAACAAGATACTCGTCGGGCAAAGTGAGTCCGCACTAGAATTGAGTATGTTCGAGAAGTTCCTAAGCGCGACTCATATTCCTTGTTTGAATAGGACGGAGTGCGCTGAGCTCGTTATTCCGCTGTATCTAGGGGGAACTTTTGCCGTCGAGAATATGAAGCTTTCGGATACATTGACCTACTGGGAAATTTCTGCACAGCTTCTTTCTCAAGCGCGGTCCGTCGATGAAGGGGTTCATATTAATAGAGTATCAATCAGGGGGTCCCAAAAGTAGCAGCTCGTGTGTTAAGTATTACGGACAGTATTCGGGCGCATTCGGTAGTCATTGGGCGGCGGCTTCCTGCTATACCCGAACAAATCCAATACCAACATGACGCAGTCGGTCTATGCTAAGTGAGCGGCGGTATGCGATGGTCGGCCCCTTGCGGGCGTTAGAGAGGGGCAGCCTGAGAACACTCGCGATCCTATTGATGAATATACCTTTCCTAACGGCCTGTTTTGGAGGGTGTTTGCCCACGGACGAGGTGAGGCAGGTCTTGAACAACCAACTGCGAGTAGGGGATACACGTGAAAAGATCGAACTGGTGTTGGGTGATGTGGTGGCCAAGTACAACCAGCCCGCGCGTGAACCAGAAAGCGGGCCCAGCTACTCCAGTCATGATGGTATGTCCGTAACTGAATATCGCCGTGGCTTCACTTACGAATACCTCAACTACGGCGGTCAGTACAGGAATGAGTACTCCACTACCATATGGAACATATCCCGCTGCGGCCCCTATCAGGCTATAGGTGTCATTATCCGCCTCGATAAAGCAAACCGACTTTCTGCAATAGAAGTCTCTGAATCTTATACGATGCCTTAAGGAAAAACTGG
>JAYWDZ010000045.1:0-15153 GCA_043779595.1 Nitrosomonadales bacterium | reverse complement strand
TATCCGCGTCACCATTGAGCAGATATTTTCTGCCAGTTTGCGGCAAATGTTCGGCGTGCTGTTCTGGTTTGTCGTGTTATCCGCTGCCGGACCCGTGGGGGCTGTGCTTTATCGCGCAAGCTCGATATTGGCCCGACGCTGGACTGAAGGCGCCTTCGGCCAGTTTGCGCGTGCCGCGTTTCATCTGATCAACTGGCTCCCCGCACGCCTCACCGCATTGACTTACGCGATAGCCGGAGATTTCGAAGACGCCATGTATTGCTGGCGCACGCAAGCAAACTCGTGGCCGGATCGGGAGGCAGGCATCGTGCTGTCAGCAGGCGCAGGCGCAATGGGCGTACGGCTAGGCATGCCACTGAGTGTGGGCAAGCAATTGCGCGACCGCCCCGAACTCGGGCTCAATCAAACGCCCGAGCCGGATCACATCGATAGCGCCGTCAGCATGGTGTGGCGTGGGCTTTCAATCTGGTTAGTGGTGGGGATATTGCTGGTGATCGCGGGCTGGGCGGCAGCCTGATGTTGAATGTGTTGTGGGTGGGATTTTTTGTTGTCGCATTCGTCATTGCGTTGTTCAAGCTGGTTTTTTTGGGCGATGCGGAAATTTTTTCGCGCATAGTCAAAGCCTTATTCGACAGCAGCAAATCGGCGTTTGAAATCGCGCTGGGTTTAACCGGTGTAATGACGCTGTGGCTAGGGGTGATGAAAATCGGCGAGCGTGCGGGCATGCTGGATTTACTCACGCGCGGACTCGCGCCCTTGTTCAAACGCCTGTTCCCCGATGTGCCTGCCCATCATCCCGCGCTGGGCGCGATGACCATGAACATGGCAGCCAATATGCTGGGGCTGGATAACGCTGCCACCCCCTTGGGCATCAAGGCGATGAAGGAACTTCAATCGCTCAATTCCCATCCGGATATCGCCAGCGACGCGCAAATTTTGTTTCTGGTGATTAACACCGCTTCGGTCACCCTGCTCCCCGTCACCATTTTCACTTTCCGTGCTCAGCTGGGCGCGGCCGACCCCACAGATGTATTTGTGCCCTTGTTGATCACCACCTACATTGGCACCTTGGTAGGCCTTTTTGCGACCAGTTTTTATCAACGCATCAATTTATGGAACCGCGTCACGCTGGCTTACCTCGGCGGCGCTACCGCGTTGATTGCCGCGCTGGTCGCGTATTTCAGCAGCCTTGATGCGGCGACCATGACGCGGCAATCGGCTATCGTCAGCAATGTGATCTTGCTGGGGCTGATTATCAGTTTTTTAATCGCGAGCGTGGTGCGTCGGATCAACGCGTACGAGGCTTTCATCGAAGGCGCAAAAGAGGGTTTTCATACGGCTGTCACGATAATCCCGTATTTGGTGGCAATGCTTGTCGCGATTGGCGTATTTCGTGCCAGCGGCGCATTGGAAGCAATCATGGACGGGTTGCGGAGTAGCGTACTCGCGTTGGGCTTCGATGCGCGATGGGTAGACGGCGTGCCCACCGCGTTAATGAAACCTTTTTCCGGAAGTGGCGCACGCGCGATGATGATAGACACTATGCAAACCCACGGCGCTGATTCGTTTGCGGGGCGACTCGCCTCCATCGTTCAGGGCAGTACCGAGACGACTTTTTATGTGCTCGCCGTGTACTTCGGTGCGGTGGGTGTCAAGCGCGTGCGTCACGCTGTGGCGTGCGGCTTGATTGCCGATGTGGCCGGTATCCTAGCCGCGATTGGTATGGCTTATCTCTTCTTTGGTCACGTCGCATGAGCACCTACGACACGCTCGCCGCGGTAGATATGGGTTCCAATTCCTTTCGCCTGGAAGTGGCGCGTGTATCGGGCGACCAGCTCTATCCGTTAGATGCGCTAAAAGAAACTGTGCGCTTGGCGGGAGGGCTGACTGAAGATAAGTTCCTGGACGAGCCTACGCAGAAGCGCGCGCTCGCCTGCCTGCAACGCTTTGGCGAACGTCTGCGCGGATTGCCGCCCGGTGCCGTGCGTTGTGTCGGCACCTCGGCCTTGCGCATCGCTCGCAACGCGCCAGCGTTTTTGCAGGCGGCCGAAGCCGCATTGGGGCATAGCATCGAAGTGGTCGCCGGGCGCGAAGAAGCGCGTTTGATTTATCTCGGCGTGGCGCATAGCTTGTCTAATAGTCGCTTGCCGCGACTGGTGGTTGATATCGGCGGCGGCTCCACTGAGTTTATCGTTGGCAAAGGCTTGAACCCACTGCAATGCGAAAGTCTGCATATGGGCTGCGTCAATTTTTCGCAGCGTTTTTTCGCTGACGGGGTCATCACCAAAGCCACGATGAAAGCCGCAGAGTTAGCCGCTCGGGTCGAGGTCGAACGCATCACGAGCGAATTCAGTTCGCGAAATTGGCGCCAAGCTATCGGCTCAAGCGGCACCGCGCGGGCATTGCGTGACCTGCTCGAACTCAATGGGTTTAGTGAGCAGGGCATCACCGCGGAGGGATTAGCTAAATTGCGAAGTGAGCTGATCAAGGCGGGACACATCGAGCGGATCAGTCTGGCAGGTTTGCGTACTGATCGCCGCCCCGTGGTGGCAGGCGGCTTTGCCATCATGGCTGGCGTGTTCGCTGAACTGGACATCGCAGAGATGCAAGTCGTCGAAACCGGTATGCGTGAAGGCGTGCTGTATGACCTGCTGGGTCGTTATCACGAGCAGGACATGCGCGAAGTTACCGTGGACGAATTCATGCGCCGCTACCATGTAGACACAGCGCAAGCCACGCGAGTCGCACGTGTCGCGCAAAAGTTGTTAAGCGCAGTGAGAGAAGGCTCAAGCAGCGCAGAAAATACCGAATTAGCCAGCCGCTATCTGGATTGGGCGGCGCGGCTGCATGAGATCGGACTTTCGATTTCGCACAGTGGCTATCATCGGCATTCGGGCTATATTTTGGAGAATGCCGATATGCCTGGTTTTTCGCGCTCGGATCAGGCTTGTCTGGCCTTATTGGTGCGTGCGCAACGGGGAGCGCTAACCAAAATTTCATACTTTAGCGGAGAGGCGCGCGAGGCCTATGCCTCACGCGAAACTTATTTAATCTGGCTATTGCGACAGGCAGTGATTTTATGTCGTAGCCGTTCTGAACCGCGTCTGGTCGACGTCGTGGTAGAGCAGACGCCTAAACACTACCATTTGCAGTTTCCCGATGGCTGGCTGGCGCGCCGCCCCTTGACGCAAAAAGCGCTGGAAGAAGAATCAGCGCATTGGCAAGGGGTAGGGGTGGCGTACAGCTTCTTGTAGGCTCTCCCAATAAACCGGTAGCTTGGCAACTAGCGTGGTCCCGTCTAATTGTGATGCGTTACAAACGCCGCTTCCACACTGAAATTCCCTACCCCTTTATGGTTGGTCATGGTCCAGCCGTTTTCCTTTAAATAACGCGTCATCTGGCGATTCATATCGGGATTACCGCAGATCAGGATGCGGTCGTGTTCAGGGTCGGCGGGCGGCAGATTCAGTTCCTCGCTGAGCGTGCCCGAGATGAACAAATCCGAACAGCGCTGGCTATGGGGAAACGCCTCGCGGGTCACGGTAGGCACGTAACGCAACGCGTCCCCCGCACGCGACTCGATCTCATCGCGATATACAAGTTCAGATACGGTGCGAACGGTGTGGACCAGAATGACTTTTTGATGCGCCTGAAACGTGGCCGAGTCACGTATCAAACAAATAAACGGCGCCAGTCCGGTGCCAGTGGCTAGCAGATAAAGATTGCGCCCAGGCAGCACATGGGCAAGCGTCAACGACCCGGTGGCCTTGCTATTCACCCACACGGAATCCCCGGGTTTAACCTTGGCCAACTGGCTGGTGAGGGGGCCATCGGGCACATGGATACTTAGAAATTCCAGATGATCGTCATCCTGCGTTGACACGATGGAATACGCACGCGCAATAAGCTTGCCTTCGGACTTGAGTCCGATCGTGACAAATTCGCCATTGGCAAAGCTGAAGTCCGCAGGGCGTGTCAGCGTTAGGCTAAAGGTTCTGTCAGACCACGGGCGCATGGCGGTAACTCTTTGTTCTGAATAGGGCATGGGTTTCACCAAGAAAATTAGTTACAAATTATAAGGGTATATACAAGACCGCCTTGAATCGAAGGGGTTCACAGCGCCTTATGCGCGTAGTATGGGTAGAAGGCTGTGCAGAAGTCGTAGGAACTTCTATATATGTCACGTGCCTTAAAGTTCAAGTCCATTTGTTGGGAGAGCGATCATGAATAAATCTATGTTGGTAGGATTGGTAACCGGCGCAGTAGCTGTCACCGCAATCGGCGGCGTGGCGGGCTATAAGGCGATCAAAGGCCCCGATTATGCCGAGGTCTTAAGCGCTAAAAAGGTCACCGAAAAAATCCGTACGCCGCGTGAAGTCTGCCGGGAAGTCGCAGAAACCCATCAAGCTCCCGTAAAAGATCAGCACCGTATTGCGGGTACCGCGATAGGCGCGGTATTGGGCGGGGTGCTGGGTAACCAGGTGGGGGGCGGCAAAGGCAAAACGCTGGCAACCGTGGCGGGGGCAGCGGGGGGCGGATATGCAGGCAATAAAGTGCAGCAGAATATGCAGGATTCCGACCGCGTCACCACCATGAAGACGCACTGCAAAACGGTATACGACTCTCATACCAAAAACCTGGGATACGACGTAACGTATTTGCTGGGCGACAAGCAGGGCAAAATGCGCCTGGATTACGATCCCGGTCCGCGGATCCCCGTTGAGCATGGGCAACTCGTCATCAGCCACGAAAATCACGACAGTCCTTCCTGATTTTTGGGTTTCATGGAGAGGGGGTGTGGGTTAGCGGGGGCCTAAAGCGCCCCCCATACAAAGCGTTCGCAATATCAAAACGCGGATGCCAGGCTTGAAGCGGTCACCGCAAAACGGCTATAATGGCACCTTCAAATTCAGGCGGGTCGCGTAAGTGACTCGCCTGAATTTTGTCCCTAGTCTGGAGTGCATCCCTTGTCTGTGTCTAGCTCCGCCATCCTTGTTCTTGCTGACGGTTCGGTGTTCCACGGACGCTCCATTGGCGCTGATGGCACGACCGTCGGTGAGGTGGTATTTAACACTGCGATGAGCGGTTATCAGGAAATTCTGACTGACCCGTCTTATGCGCGCCAACTGGTTACGCTGACTTATCCGCATATCGGCAACTACGGCGTCAATCTCGAAGACATCGAAGCCGGGCGCATTTATGCCGCCGGGTTGGTGGTGCGCGACGTGCCGCGTTTGCATTCAAACTTTCGCGCGAATATTTCGTTGCCCGAGTATCTGAAATCCCAAAACGTGGTCGGGATTTCTGATATCGATACGCGACGTCTCACGCGTATTCTGCGTACAACCGGCGCGCAAAGCGGTTGCATCATGGCCGGCAGGGTGGACGAAGCCGTAGCACTTAAAGACGCACGCGCGTTTCCCGGTTTGGCAGGCATGGATTTGGCGCGGGTCGTGTCAGGCACTACCGCCTACGACTGGACCGAAACCGTATGGAAGCTAGGCCGCGGCTACGGGCAGCAAGCTGAGCCGCGCTTCCATGTGGTCGCGTTTGACTACGGTATCAAACGCAACATCTTGCGGATGCTGGCCGAACGCGGCTGTCGCCTAACCGTGCTGCCCGCCACCGCAACGTCTGCCGAGGCACTGGCGCTAAAACCCGATGGCATTTTTCTATCCAACGGCCCCGGTGATCCTGAGCCTTGCGATTATGCGATTCGCGCGATTGCGGAACTGGTGGCGACAGGCGTGCCGACTTTTGGCATTTGCCTGGGCCATCAATTGCTAGCGCTCGCCTCGGGTGCGAAGACGGTCAAAATGAAATTTGGCCATCATGGCGCCAACCATCCCGTCAAAGATTTGGACAGCTGGCGGGTCGCCATCACCAGCCAGAATCATGGGTTTGCTGTGGACCCCGCATCGCTGCCCGCCCATATCCGCACTACGCACGTGTCGCTATTTGATGGCTCGCTGCAAGGCATTGCGCGTACCGATGTGCCTGCATTTAGTTTTCAAGGGCACCCCGAAGCGAGTCCCGGCCCGCACGATGTGAGTTATCTGTTTGACCGTTTCATTAAGCTGATGGCCGAGCGCTCGCCCTCAGCGCCGCCCGACTCTGTAAAGCCCTAACCATGCCGAAGCGCACCGATCTCAAAAGCATTCTCATCATTGGCGCGGGGCCTATTGTCATCGGACAAGCCTGCGAGTTCGATTATTCCGGCGCGCAAGCGTGTAAAGCGCTGCGCGAAGAAGGCTATCGCGTCATCCTGGTGAACAGCAACCCTGCCACAATTATGACCGACCCGGACATGGCGGACGCCACATACATCGAGCCTATCACCTGGCAAGTGGTAGAAAAGATTATCGAAAAAGAACGCCCAGACGCGCTGCTACCAACCATGGGCGGACAAACTGCACTTAACTGCGCGCTCGATCTGGCCAAACACGGCGTGCTGGAAAAATACGGCGTCGAGATGATAGGCGCGTCAAAAGAAGCTATCGACAAAGCCGAAGACCGCGAAAAATTCAAGGTCGCGATGACCAAAATTGGGCTTGGTTCAGCGCGTTCGTCCATCGCACACAGCATGGAAGAAGCGCTTCAGGTGCAAGCCGCGCTGGGTTTTCCGTCGATCATCCGGCCGTCGTTCACGATGGGCGGCAGTGGCGGTGGCATTGCATATAACCGCGAAGAATTTATCGCCATATGTGAACGCGGACTGGAAGCCTCACCGACCAAAGAACTGCTGATTGAAGAATCCCTGCTCGGCTGGAAAGAGTACGAAATGGAAGTGGTGCGTGACCGCAAGGATAACTGCATCATCATCTGCTCAATCGAAAATTTCGACCCGATGGGCGTGCATACCGGCGACTCGATCACCGTCGCGCCAGCGCAAACGCTAACCGACAAGGAATATCAGATCATGCGCAACGCGAGCCTCGCGGTATTGCGTGAGATCGGCGTGGACACGGGCGGCTCGAACGTGCAGTTCTCGATCAACCCGGAAGACGGGCGCATGGTGGTGATCGAAATGAATCCGCGCGTGTCGCGGTCTAGCGCACTGGCCTCCAAAGCGACGGGATTTCCCATTGCCAAAGTCGCTGCGAAACTCGCCATCGGCTACACGTTGGATGAATTGCAAAACGATATCACCGGCGGCGCGACCCCCGCTTCGTTCGAGCCATCGATCGATTATGTCGTCACCAAAATCCCGCGTTTCGCGTTTGAAAAATTTCCGCAAGCCGATGATCGCCTGACCACGCAAATGAAGTCGGTGGGCGAAGTAATGGCAATTGGCCGCACCTTTCAGGAGTCGTTGCAAAAAGCGCTGCGCGGACTCGAAGTCGGCGCCGATGGGCTCGACCCTAAAACCACCGACGAGGACGAAATCGAAGCCGAATTGATGTCGCCCGGCCCAGAGCGCATCTGGTATGTCGGCGACGCTTTCCGCATTGGCATGACGCTGGCAGAAGTGTTTGCCGCCTCGAAAATCGATCCCTGGTTTCTCGACCAGATCGCGCAATTGATCGAGGCCGAACAGGCGCTTGCTGGCCGTGCATTAATGGATCTCAACCGCGATGAAATCTGGCGGCTTAAACGCGCGGGATTTTCTGATCGGCGCCTCGCAAAATTGTTAGGCACCGATCAACACGCCGTGCGCGCCCGCCGCAATACGTTGGACATTCACCCGGTTTATAAACGTGTGGACACTTGCGCTGCCGAATTTTCTACGCAAACTGCATACCTGTATTCCACGTACGAAGAAGAGTGCGAGGCAGCGCCTACCGATGCCAAAAAAATTATGGTGTTGGGCGGCGGACCTAACCGCATCGGGCAGGGCATCGAGTTTGATTACTGCTGCGTGCATGCCGCGTTGGCGCTGCGAGAAGACGGCTTCGAGACCATTATGGTCAACTGCAATCCCGAAACCGTATCGACCGATTACGATACCTCGGATCGCCTGTATTTCGAGCCGCTTACGTTAGAAGACGTGCTGGAAATCGTGCGCATCGAAAAGCCTGTGGGCGTGATCGTGCAATACGGCGGTCAAACGCCTTTAAAACTCGCGCGCGATCTGGAAGCCAACGGCGTGCCCATCATCGGCACCAGCCCTGACATGATCGACGCGGCTGAAGACCGCGAACGCTTCCAGCAAATGCTGCATAAACTCGGCCTGAAGCAACCGCCTAATCGCACTGCGCGCACTAATGAAGCCGCGCTTAAGGCCGCCAATGAAATCGGCTATCCCCTTGTGGTGCGCCCAAGTTATGTGCTGGGTGGGCGGGCGATGGAAATCGTGCGCGAAGAAGCCGACCTGCGCCGTTACATGACCGAAGCGGTCAAGGTCTCGAACAAGTCGCCAGTGTTGCTGGACCGCTTTTTGAACGACGCGATTGAAGTCGATGTCGATGCGCTGTCGGATGGCGATCAAGTCGTGATCGGCGGCATCATGCAACACATCGAGCAGGCGGGCGTGCATTCCGGCGACTCGGCGTGCTCGTTGCCCCCCTACAATTTGTCTGTCGAAATTCAGGATGAGATGCGCCGCCAGACCATGGCGATGGCGCGTGCGTTAAAAGTCATCGGGCTGATGAACGTGCAGTTTGCGATTCAAGGCGAGACCGTGTACGTGCTGGAAGTTAACCCACGCGCCTCGCGTACGGTGCCTTATGTGTCCAAAGCGATTGGCGCGCCGCTTGCCAAGATTGCGGCCCGTGCGATGGCGGGGTTCTCGCTGCAATCACAAGGCTTCGAAAAAGAAATTATCCCGCCTTATTATTCGGTTAAAGAAGCCGTTTTCCCGTTTCATAAATTCCCCGGGGTCGACACCATTCTTGGCCCCGAAATGAAATCGACCGGTGAAGTGATGGGCGTGGGCGTGACGTTTGGCGAGGCTTACGTCAAAGCCCAATTGGCAGCGAGTTGCGAATTACCGACCAAAGGCGGGCGTGCGTTTGTCAGCGTGCGTGCAGCGGATCGCGGCGCGGTGGTTGAACTCGCGCAAAGCTTGCGCGATCTTGGCTTTACGCTGGTTGCAACCCGCGGTACGGCACTGGCAATTGAGACCGCAGGCATACCGGTCGCCGTCGTGAACAAGGTCAAGGAAGGCCGCCCGCACATAGTCGACATGATTAAAAATGGCGATATCGACTTCATCGTCAACATCGTTGAAGACAAAAAAGCCGTCAAAGATTCATACACTATTCGCGCTGAAGCGCTCGCCCGTCGCGTGGTGTATTTCACCACGCTGGCAGGCGCGCAGGCGGCGTGCATGGGTATGCAACATGACCAGGAGCTAGCCGTTTACTCGCTCCAGGAACTTCATCAAAAACTGAATTAAAAGGCAACGGCATGGCAAGCTTCCCCCTAACTGTGAAAGGCGCCGAAAAACTTCGCGCTGAACTGCACAAACTCAAAACCATCGAACGCCCTGCGGTGATTTTGGCCATCGCTGAAGCGCGCGCGCATGGCGATTTGTCCGAGAACGCCGAATACGACGCGGCCAAAGAAAAGCAGGGTTTTGTCGAAGGCCGCATCGCCGACCTCGAAGGCAAACTCAGCAACGCCCAGTTGATCGACCCCACCGCCCTCGATGCAGGCGGGCGCGTAGTATTTGGCGCCACCGTCGAGCTGGAAGACATCGGCTCGGGCGATACCGTCACCTATCAAGTAGTGGGCGATGACGAAGCCGATATCAAACTCGGCCAGATCTCAGTGTCTTCCCCCATCGCACGCGCATTAATTGGTAAATACGCGGGCGATACGGTGGATGTGCAGGCACCGGGCGGGGTGCGGCAGTATGAAGTGCTGGATGTGCTTTATAAATAAGGAATAGAGCTCTGGCACCCTCTTCCAGATGACGGGACGGGGAACTTTACGGGGCTGTACGCAGTATGTCCAAGTAAGCCTTATTAATGATCATGGCTTGGGCCTCCGTGTATAACGATGGCTGAACTGCATTATTGCTACGTTCCACTGGGTTAACTTGGTTACTCGAAGCCACATGATCCCAGGCTTGCAATAACTGTGTCCAATGCTCGCATTGGTTGGCCGCGTTTTTGGGTGCGACGTGACCTGCACGACGTAGTTCGGACACTCGGCTTACCAGCCGAAACTTGGCCGCCTCAAGTTGAGGCGCTAAGGGTAGGGCCAGATCAAATGCAATATTCAAGCGGTATATTTCTTCGATTTCGCTGGCCGGTTTAGCGGGCAGTGCGCGCCAGCTCAATTCGTCCGGCGTGGGGGGCAACACCCGGTCCGGGTCGAGCGGAAATTTGTGAAAGCCCCATTTCGCACCCATCCAGCATTCCAGCAATACTCGCTCATCTTCGCCGATGCAAAGATCACCAGGCGCGACATGAGCGAGGTTGCTCAAGTCGGAATTGGGCAATGGTCCATAAGCACGCGGGTCGCGTTTCCAACGCTGAAAATCGCGATGGGGTGGCGCGCCGTAGTCCGCTTCGAGCGCTTGCCAGAGGGTGATGAACTGCCGATAGTCGACGCGATACGCTGGGTTGCGTCGCAAAAATTCCCAGGCCCATTGGTCGCGGCTTAAAGTTGCGCAATACGCGTAAGCGTCTGTCATTGCAAGCTGCCTAGATGGGCAGGAAGATCATTGTCGCTGCATTCACCACGCCAAATCTTATCGCGCGGTTGGTCTTGTCTTCGATGATTTTAGCCAGCGTGTCCTGACTGCCGATGAGTTTGCCAAATTCGCGCTCAAAGCTGAGGTTGATTGCGCTTTGACTATCGATAGCATTCGATTGCAAAAAAAGCTCGCCACTGATGCGTCGTGCGTTGGCGAGCTTCCAGGCGACCGCTTCCAGATTGCGTGCGCTGTTGTAGAGTTTTTGCGCATTGACTTCAGACAGCAGATAAAACTCGGTGCGATGGTTATAGGCCGCCATATTCATCACCAGCAAACCCTGCATCAATGCTTGCACGCGGTCGCCCGTAAAGTCATCGCGCCAGGTGTTAAGAAGATCGGTTTGCCAGTCTGATTTTGCGGCGAGTTGCCAGTGGCTGAGCGGTTTGAACAAAGCCTCAACTGCATTTTCTGCGTTGGTAAAACCGCTTTTTCGCCACTCTTGTGGATTGCGGCGATAGAGCTTAAGCGTCAGCGTTTTAAGGCTAGCGATAACGGCTTGCTGATGCGTTTCAACGACATTATCGATATCACTTTTGGCTAGTTCTTTCAGACTAAAACTGCGCAGTGTATTGCTTCCATCTTTGCGTTGGATAGCTTGCGCGCTGCACCCACTCAGCAACGCGCACATACACAGGCTGGTTAGGGTTAACGCTCGGTTCACGACGAGCAGCTCACCTCGATTTGTTTCGCCCAGTCCGGCGGTTCCGCTGCGTAAGACTCAAACTCTGGTTGCTCGTCATAAGGCTTGGCGAGCAATTGGTGCAGACGTTCGATTTCGCTGTAATCGTGTTTATCGGCGGCGCTACGAATGGCGACCTCGGCAAGATGATTTCGCAGGATGTATTTCGGGTTTAATCCGCGCATTATTTGGCTGCGCGCGGCGTTTGGCAGCGCGTGTGCGCGGATAGCCGCAGCGTATTGCATGGCCCACGCATCGAAAGCTTCCCGGTCAATAAACTGATCACGTAGCGGGGCATTGAGCGCGCCCTCTGCACTGTCAAAGTCGCACAGACTGCGCATGAAACGCGTGTAATCGATATGGTTTTTAGCGAGCAGTTGCAGCGCGCTTAATACCAGATTGGCCGCATCGCCGCCGGGCGGCAGGCCAAATTTTGCGGCCATGCGCTCAAGATAACGAGTGCCGAAGGCTTGGGGATATTCTGCAATGGCAGCACTTGCCACCTCGACCGACATCAGCGGCACCAATGCCTGCGCGAGCTTGGTCAAATTCCACGCGGCCACATCGGGCTGCTGATCGAACGCATAACGCCCGCCTGTATCAGAGTGGTTGCAGATGTAACCCGGGTCGAATGCATCGAGAAAACCGAAGGGACCGTAGTCGAGCGTGAGGCCGAGTATCGACATGTTGTCGGTATTCATCACGCCATGCGAAAACCCCACCGCCTGCCATTGCGCCATTAGATCCGCAGTGCGCAGCGTGACTTGTCGCAAAAATTCTGGATACGGATCGGCAAGCTTCGTAAGCTCAGGGTAGTAGCGCCTAATCACATAATCTGCCAGCTGACGGATGGGTTCGATCTGGTTGCGGTAATAAAACACTTCGAACGAACCAAAGCGCACAAAGCTCGGTGCAAGACGCGTGACGATCGCAGCGGTCTCTTCGTCCTCGCGGTATACCGGTTTGTCGCTGCCAATAATCGCTAGCGCGCGCGTGGTCGGAATACTCAGCGCGTGCATTGCTTCCGAACACAAATATTCGCGGATACTCGAGCGCAACACCGCGCGCCCGTCGCCACCGCGCGAGTAGGGAGTACGCCCGCCGCCCTTGATCTGGATTTCCTGGCCTGACCCATCACTTGTTTGGATTTCGCCCAGCAGAATTGCGCGTCCGTCGCCGAGTTGGGGCACAAAATGCCCAAACTGATGGCCCGCATAAAGTGCCGCCACGGGGTCCATGCCGGGCATCAAACGATTACCCGCCAGGGTTTCTATAAACTCGGGACGCGTCACTTCGCTGTCGTCGAGCTTCAGCAATTTCAATGCATCCGCGCTGTACGCCACGAGATAAGGCGCAGGAACCGGCGTGGGGCTAACGCGTGAAAAAAATGTTTCAGGCAGCGCGGCAAAACCGTTGTCGAAGTCCAGCGTTTCAAGTGTTTTCATGTAGCGAGTTTAGGTATTTGTTAGTTCACGCCTACCAGCGATGGCGTTATGCATAAGCTTTTACGAGCATTTACGTTAGTAACGATACCAGCCATTCCGGATGCAGGCGCCAGCCTAAAAACCCCGCAAGTCCAAACAAAATGCCGAATGCGCCCGAACCCCAGGCGAAGAGCAGCAACGCCCATTTATCCGTCAACGCGGCGACCGCGGCGACCGCAATGGCTATCGATAACGCCGCGTCACTCATGTCAAATTGATCGTCATGAAAGTTGAGCGTGTCGTATAGCTTTTCCTGCGCTTTGGCCTTGGTCTCTATCGCCAGGCTCTGGGTGCGGTAGCGTTCCAGCTCAGCAGCAACGGCGCGTTGTTCAGCCTGCACTTGATCAGGCTTTATCAAGCCTGTCGTGGCTAACAAAGTGGTTTGACGCAAGGCGTTTTCAGCGAGATGGGATTTGATTTTTTTGGCCTGATATTCAGACCAGGTATCTACCGCATCCGCCTTGGCTTGCTGCATGGCCTGAACGATATTGTCGTCCTTGATTTTGCACAAGGCCATAAACACAGACAGTATGACCACGGTAATAGCCACCCAGTTGTTCAGGTGTTTATCTTTAGCCTCGGCACTTATTTCCAACTCCATTTATTTGATCTCCTGTAACGATTAGTCCATGCGACGAATTAAAGCTCATCACGCGGGTACTGACATGCCCACACTAGCATGCCTGCATATTGTGCAAGCATTTCGGCTGAGCGATGTGTAATGTGCGAGCCAAGTGATGTGCCTTAGCATCCATCCGTACCAAGGCTTGAGCGAGATGAGTGCCGGAGCTAATGCAAACAATGCGAGCGGGCAAAAGGTTCAAAAAATACTGCATTGATGCCCGACTTAAAAAACTTGCCGGTCGCGCGTTGGAGTGCGAAGGCCATCAATAAGCTATTAGAAGTTGCGCATCATGGTTGCGCTTGCGTGATAAAAGAAGTGAAGCTCATCCCCCCGTCATCGACATGAAGCGCATGATTTTTTTTGGCGCTTCCAGAAAGTCGTGGCGCTCCGGTTTCAGATTGATCGCGTGAATAATCGCCGCTTCGAGCTCGGCATCGCTGCATTCACCGCGCAACAGCGGGCGGAATTCGAATTTCTCGTCCTGCCCTAAACACATGTACGCGGTGCCGTCGACGGCGATGCGCACACGGTTGCAGGTCGCGCAAAAATGCTGCGAAATCGGGGTGATGAAGCCGACGTTAAAACGTCCGTCCGCTGTGCCCAGATAGCGCGCCGGACCGCCTCCGGGGAGCGCGGTGTCGATCAGGCCGAATTGCTGGCGCAAGCGTTCCTTCACCGGTTGCAAATCCAGGTATTCGGCGTTGCGTCCGGTGTCGCCCATCGGCATGGCTTCGATCAGACGCAGCACAAAGCCGCGCTGCATGCAGAACGCGACCATGCTGTCGATTTCGTCGTCGTTTGTGCCGCGTAGCGCGACCATATTGAGCTTGATCGGGGCGAAGCCCGCTTCTTGCGCCGCTGTCAGACCGGCCATCACCTTGGCCAGCACGTCGCGGCCATTGATGTTTTCCACGCGCGCCTGTTGCAGCGAATCGAGGCTGATGTTCAATCGTATGACGCCTGCGGCTTTGAGTGCCTGCGCGTGTTTGTCGAGCTGGGTGGCGTTGGTCGAAAGCGATAAATCTTCCACGCCGGGCAGGGTGGCGATGCGTCCAGCAAGCTCGGAAATCCCCCGCCGCAATAAAGGCTCGCCGCCGGTGAGTCGAATGCGTTTGACGCCCAGCCGCGCAAACGCGCCGACCAGGCGTTCGATCTCGTCAAAATCGAGCCAGTGCGAGGGTTCTTCAAAGCCGTTAAACCCTTCCGGCATGCAATAGCTGCAGCGCAGGTCACAACGATCCGTGACCGACAGCCGCACATATTCGATGTGACGACCATAGTGATCGACGAGGGTTTTGGGCATGGCGGTTTGCAAAGTAGGTTATATATGAAAAAATATAACCTGTTGGAAGGGGTTTGGCAATGAAGGTGTTTGGGTTCGCGGGTTACAGCGGCAGCGGCAAGACCACGTTGATTGAGCGTGTGCTGCCGAGATTGATCGCGCACGGGCTGCAGGTATCGGTGATCAAGCATACCCATCACGATTTCGATCTGGATCAACCGGGCAAGGATAGCTACCGGCATCGCGTGGCGGGCGCGGCCGAAGTGTTGCTGGCATCCGACCAGCGCTATGCGGTACTGCACGAATTGCGCGATGAACCCCGGCCAACGCTCGACGCAATGCTGGCGCGGCTGGTGGCATGCGACCTGGTGCTGGTGGAAGGCTATAAACGCGAGCCTATCCCCAAACTGGAAGTGCATCGCGCTGCCACAGACAAGC
>JAYWDZ010000044.1:0-2391 GCA_043779595.1 Nitrosomonadales bacterium | reverse complement strand
GGCTATGTTTGGCTGGACCGTTCAGGTCGTGGCGCGGCGTGACGCGCACCGCTTCGTCGTCCTGCCTAAGCGCTGGATTGTTGAGCGCACCTTTACTTGGCTCAATCACTTCCACCGACTCGCCAAAGCTCATGCGATCCTCTCGCAGTCGTCGGAGACTTAATATAACGATATCGATCCCATTTGGCGTTACGGCGCATTGCGTAGGTTTTTAAACAGGTTCTTAGGACATTGGCGTCTTATGTGGAAGGATCGACGTGCAGACTGTGGCTTGCGGCAGATGGTCTTGGTTCTGCTTCTGACCCTAGGCGCAGTGGCGCCGGCGAGTTACGCAACGGCTGGGCCAGAGCCAACCTGGATGCTAAAGCAGGAGGCCGTGAGTTTTGATCGATACTATGTAACGGATCCGCAATACCTCGATTCGATAAGAAAGCCAGGAAACCAGCATGGGCTCGCCGGGGCTGATGGGCTGCCAGTAACAGGTTGGTTTGAATATGACTTCATGATACCTAAGACGGGTTGGTATATGTTGCTCGTTATAGGCGAAAAAAATGGTGGTGGAATAGAATATATTATAGACCCGTTAACCACGGGCAGCTCGATCAGTCGGGTGTCAATTTATACGCCGGGCACTTCGTTGCCGAAAGAAAAGGTAAGCAATATCTGGTTAAGCCAGGGCAAACACACCCTTCGCATACAGCGTTACTACTGGACAGGATTTCCACCGATACGCGGCTTTAGCATCATGAAGTCGAGGAGTCAGGTAAGCGAATCAGTACGAGCGGAGATTGTTGGTGCGGGTTCGGTTTTTAGGGTCAACCAATGCCCCTCTCTAAGAATCTACTCGGGAGATCGCAGTCTACCCGACAAGCTAACGGTGTGGGTAAAGGACGCAGCTAGCGGTGAAGTCCGTTTTACCTCGGTTGTTACTATCCCCCGGTCAGAAGATCTATCCCATTATGACACCCCCATTTTTTGTAAACTCGAGGGTGAATATAGTATTTCGTTTGGCGACTGGATGGCTGTCCCGATTAACAACAACGATATGGGCGAGATACGTTACACGGTAATAGATACTGCTCCTCTAATGCACACCGATAACGAAGTGAAGAGAACGCTAGTTCAAGAAATAGACTGCACTGTCGTGCCACCTGATTATGCTAAAGGTGCGACGCGGGTGGTACGGAAACCATTCGGTTCATACCGAGAATCGGGAAGTATCAGCTGGTTCGCCTATCAGTCTTTGGACGCGCGGCAACGGGCGACTGCGCCAGAACCGAGCTGGTTCGCATACAAACTAAATGTACAGGATGTACAGCAGTTGTATATGGTGGAAGTCGATTATCCGGATGATGCCACAAGGACGTACGCAATCGTGCTGCGCGAAAGCAGTCCGTTGATTTCTCCGGTTTCCGCGGGAGTTGATAGTGGTGGGGAGTTTGCCCTTACGAATAAGTTGCACACGTTCACGTTGATGTTTTGGCCGCGCGCTAAGGAAACAAGAATTCTATTTGCGCCCGCAAAGATGGGCCGGACAGCGGCAGCGGCTAGGATTCGGGTTTATAAGGTCGATGGAAAACTGCCTTCGCTACATGTACCCAATGCAAGAGGGCGTCATTTTCTTAACTGGTATGAGGAGGGCTTCAACTATCTTAGTGTTTTTGGTGCGCCCAACGAATCCGATCATGGCTTTCGAATTGCAACCGAGCGCTGGGCGCAGGCAGTTGCATACATGGGCGGCGACACACTTTCTGCGGCCGTAAATATCTACCATTTTGTGCTTTATCCCTCATTATATAATAAAGCTTTTGCAATCCCGGTAGGCGGAGACAGGCTAGGCCAGATGTTATTGATTAGCGAAAAATACGGTTTGAAGTTTTTGCCCGAACTCCATCCACGGGCGGATGAACTGGCATGGCCCTATGCGGGCTTGCCGAATCCCCAGCCTAACCTGCTTGTTTCGAAAGATGGAACAACCAACTACTATGCCGCCGACGGAAAAACACGAAACCTTCCCCCTTATTACAATCCCCTCCATCCTGCAAACCAAGAGTGGTATGTCGGAATGATCGGTGAGCTTGCTGATAAATACAGGAATTCCCCGAACTTGTTAGGGGTAAATCTGCGGCTGATGCAGTGGCAGAACCCCACGTTGAATAATTTCAACTCGTTAGACTGGGGATATGATGACTACACCGTCGAACTGTTCCAAAAAGATACTGGCATTACTGTCCCGGCCAAGAAAGATGACCCCCGTCGATTTCGGCAGCGCTATGAGTGGTTGATGGCGTATGCGAAAGATGCCTGGATATCATGGCGCTGTCAGAAAATTACCCAACTCCATGCCAGAATCCGGGATCGCCTGCGCCAGGCGCGTGCGGATCTGAAGCT
>JAYWDZ010000043.1:0-5997 GCA_043779595.1 Nitrosomonadales bacterium | reverse complement strand
CACTGACTCGCCCGGTCTCTTCGATCTTGACCTCAAATTGGATTTTGCCGGATAGCGCAGCGGGTAATGGCGGATCTGGAATTTTTCCCACCGGGGTCTGGTCCAGTTCACGCGCCGCGTAATAATTAAGATCGATCGCTACCGGGATTTCAAGACGGGGCACCGCCGACTCCGGCAGTGACGGGGGGCTGGCACTCGTGGTTGGCAGCGGCGTGCTCGGCTCGGCTTCCGGATCGATATTCTTATCCGTTTCGGGAGTGTCTACTGCGCGCGTTTCGTCAGTTTCGATACTCGGCGTAAGCTGAGGTACTGTAAGCGGCTGAGGGCCAGACACCAGGCGCGCTTCGATGGTGCCGCCGTTCAGAACGGGTGATGGCGGCGCGATCTGCACCCATGCGATCAATGCGCCATGCAAACCCAGTGAAATCCACAGGGCAGCCAACGGCCTTTTCAGTTTCTCGGGGATGGAAAGCTCTTCCAGCGGCGCGTTCACGAATCAAGCGACCGCTAACAACAATGTGGGATCTGGCTCGAAACCACAGCCAGGAAATAACCGAAGAAGATCATGAAAAGACTCGTCATTGCGGGAGCATTTTAGCATTGGGACGGTATGAGAAGAGGCCGTTTGTTCCCCCAAAATCGCCACTAAAGCGGCGGCGACACTGAATCTTGCTAGCAAATACACTCAAGCCCGGCACCGGTTAAGCAACCTGTTCCTCTAACAGCCATGTTGTCATGCGGCGCTGGCAGGCTGCGGGTTTAGTTGGCGGATATGGATGTGTATTGATAGCGGTGTTTGGATTGCTGGGGTGGTGCCGGATTCAGGTCAAAGCGTGCTTCGCGCGGAAATTTTCAAACCGGCATGGCGGTTGCGGCCATCGTCGTTCGATCCCGTCTGTGTGTTGCCGGTCGCAGGCCAAACCGCCTTGGGTAACCAGGGAAGTCATTCGAGTCAAAGCGCTGATGCCTGGGGCGAGTTACCGCACGCTCGCTTTTGTCTTCAACCGGCGCTACGCGGTCAGTCGCCAGATGACGGTGGGCAGAACTTTCGTCTCGTACATAGTTCTCCGCTATCACACGAGATTGAAATGCTGGGCGCGACTTGAAGCATCGCGTGTCCCCTGTCCTGCCGAAGAATCTCGTGTGGGGGGGGCTGGACTTGACGGGCAAGACGGATACCCAAGGCAAGTTGCGCATGATGCTTGGATTGCTCGATCACGGCAGTCGTGGCTTGCTGACGCTGGCGGCGTTGCCGGACAAGGGTTCGTGGACACTGCTTGGATATCTGTTCATGGCTATCGGCAAGTACGGCAGGCCGTGTGCTGTCCGAACGGACAACGAAGCGTGTTTCACCAGTCGCGTGTTTCGTGGCGTGTTGTGGCTGGCGGGCATTCGCCAGCCACGCAACGATCCGGGTTGTCCGTGGCAGAACGGACGGATCGAAAGATTGTTCGGGACGTTGAAACAGAAACTCAATCAATGGGAAGTCGTGAGCTTCGAGGCGCTGAATGTTTCGCTCGGTGAGTTCCGGTTCTTCTACAACCATGTTCGTCCGCATCAGCATTTGCAAACTGCAACGCCTGCCGAAGCGTGGGCGGGGGTGAATCCTTTTGTCGCAAAATTCAAAAGTGAAACCTGGTTCGAGGCGTGAGACGGTCTTTTGCAAGGCTATTATTTGCCACGATAAAACGGTGTGCGGCAGCAACGGCGGACCAAGCGGACGGATAAAAACGACTGTCCGGGGTGAGGCTCGTCCAAGCAGTGTGCGAACGACGAAAACACCTTGGAAATGAAACGGGGATAACAGAGATACGAAAGGACGAAGCGAATTCGATGAAGCAGAGATAACAGCGACATTACGGGACGGTTAAACGGGTGGAAAAATCGGGGTGCCGGAAGTCGAAAAACGCTTCGCGGACAGCGGGTCGGGAGCGGGGCGGCGGGCGAAAAGGCTTTTGAACATGTCAGTTCAGGTAAAAGCCTGGTGGCGGACAGGCTCGGTGCAACGCATGTTGCAACGAAATCCGAGCCCGCCTCTTAATATATACACTACAGAGATCCTGGACAATGAGGTGAGGGCGTGACTCCGAAGAGAGTTTAATGCTTTGTACCTTGACTCTTTTTAAGTTGGGCTAGGACTTCGTCCAAATAGTCGTTAATGCCCGGCATGTCCCCTTTCTTTGGAAGAATGACATCGGGAACAATCCCAGACGAGCGCACTGATCTGCCTCGTGGAGTGTGCCAGTGTGCTGTCGTCAGTTTCAATGCTGCCCCACTCGGTAAGGGCATGATGGTCTGAAGAGTCGCACGGCCGAAAGTGGGCTGTCCGATAATCATGGCACGCTGGTGATCTTGCAAGGCGCCTGCGATAATTTCTGCGCCAGCGGCAGAACCATGGTTAACGATGACTATCAACGGGACCGTTTTGATTCCTGCGGGAATTTCCTTCGTGAAATCCGGCCCGGTTCGGATATAGAAACCCGACTCCGCGAGCAAAATCATGTTCGTATCTTTGGTTCGTCCAGTCATGGAAGCAACGACTGCCTTAGGCTGAAGAAATATCGCAGCCACTCCGACTGCTGCATGTAACAACCCCCCGGAGTTATTGCGTAGGTCGAGAATCAGTCCTTTTGGCTCAGCTAGTTTGTATAACTGTTTTAAATGCGTAGTCAGCATTGAAAGCGTGTTTTCCTGGAGACGGGCAATGCGGACATATGCATAACCAGTCTCGAGCATCCTGGACTTCACACTCTGAAGTTTTATCATTTGGCGGGTGAGGGAAATATCCCTTGGCTGATCCTCCCCTTTGCGCATCACCGTGACAGTTACCTTTGTATTTGGCTTACCTCGCAAGCGCGATACACCTTCAGTTAGAGTCATATTTTTGACGTACACGTGATCGATTTCTACAATCAAGTCGCCGCTGCGTATGTCTGCGTAATATGCTGGCGAGTCGTCTAAAGGTGCTACCACTTTCAGCCATTCATCTTCCCTTCCTATTTCCAGTCCGACGGACGCCATGTTTTTCGAGGCCTCCCCCGATAATTCTTTAAAAGCCTCACGGTCTAAATACTCTCCCTCGGGGTCAATTCTATTAACCATCCCTTTAATACTTGCTTCTATCAGCATGTTGTCATCTAGTACGTCAACATATTCTTCACGCATCCGGGTAAGGACAGTGTTGTATTCTTTTAATTTTTCATTAGCTACTGGCGCCAAGACCGGTTCGATGGCGGTGGCGTTATTGGTCGCGCTCAGTAGTAAAGCAACGAAAATCGGCAACCAAGGAAAACGAATGGAGAGACATTTATGCATGGCTAGCGTAATCATTAAAAAGGGGAACTAAACACGAGGAAAATTGCTGGACATCGCTACACATCTAATCATTGCTAGCACCTGATTTGCTCAGGATGTATACGGACGTGCATCATAAGATCCTCAGATCGCGAACTCTACCGTTAGAAGATTACGGGGGGCTTAGTCTAGCCTTGAGCGACGATACGCTTTCACGCCAAGCCGGATAGTCGGCTTTATTTTCTTGCCACAATTGACGCAGTTCACTACCGTCATCAAGCACTTGGTCTATTTTTCTGGTGGCGATAGGTAATGAGCGGGGAAACATCAAGCGATTTATGCTTTTGCACCCAATCTCGGGCCTCGTCTGGTAAATCGGATGCAGACTGGCCTTGAAGGGCGGCGATGATTTCGCCAGCGCATAAAATGTGGGCGCCCTCTGGCGCCTCTAGATATTCTTCGCCGATCCCGGTTTCTACAAGTGCGCTTTGCAGCACGGCGCTGTCCACGGATGCCTGTAATTCATCCAGCCACTCCACTGCATCATCGTTCTCGAATGTTCCTAAACCCCATGCGCCCATAGCTTGCCTTCAATTCTGGACTTCAAAAATCGGAAAATTTACATCCAAGCTTTTCCTCGAGTTCAGATACAAGTTGTAAATGGCTCCTCGGAATAATTGAAGCGAGGAGTTTTGGCATCTCGCGCAGCCCCTGTTTGAGCCCTTTTAGCATTTCTCGATCAGTCTTAGGATCGACCTCGCCTTTGTGCATCTCCTCCAATTGAGCGAGCGATTTGGCCGCACTATCTGCGAGTGTTGTAAGCTGCGTTTCCTCCGTGTCTCTCAAAAGGTTGATCAATTTTTTATAGACCACCACTAGGCTATTAAACTTCGAGATAGTTACTTCTGTCATGGCGCTGTTGCGGTCACGCAAACGGGGCACCCCCCGTTGGATTGGGTGATCGCTGTAATATAGTTACCCGCTGTGATGAAAACGGTGGTTTGATAACAAGTTCTCTCCAGTTGGACCTGAATACGGGAAGCTGCTCAAATAGCCTAACTAACTCATCGAAGCCACTCATCTCTTCATTTACCTCATAGACGATGGGCTCCACATTGCTAATAACCATAATTTCAAAACAAACTAGATCGGTTGTTCCCAAGTCACGCTTGAATGCACTTATTTCTTTAATATTTCCGAGTTCGATTGCAGCAAACACTTGCCCTGTCCGAACAATATCAAAGCCGTTCCTACGGACTCGAAGCTCTGGTTCATCGGCGCTCTTGGCGGCCAGTCCGTAAACATGCGATAAAAATTTTTCCAACATAGTAACGACCTCACTTTACCAAGCTGAAACAGCATTCACCATTGTGGCTAGGGATATCCAAACAGAAAATCGTAGACAGCCGCGCCCGTTTTTCGACCAGCGTAACCGCCCCCTACAGCACCAGCAACGCCCCCGGCAATCGTTCCCGCTACAGGGGCCACAAAACTGCCACCAATTGCACCCGCAGTTCCGCCTCCAATACTAAAGAGTAGTCCAAAACTAGCTTCGGCAAGCGTTCGGTAAGGAGACGGAGATGTGGCGACCTGATATGCGTCATAAGCCACACCGCCGATTAGTAGAACTGGCCCGGCAACTCTGAACACGGTTCCTAGTGTGTTTGCATTTAAGTTCGAAGCATTTGCCGAACCAGTCGAGCCAATTTTGGGGCCAAGACCTGGGCGGATCGCTTCTAAAGGCTTTCTAACAAGAGGCGGCGTTTGTTCACGGGCCGCTTCCTTGAGTAATGCTCGGCCGACTGAATCATTTGGGCTTAATTTACTTACACCCGCTTCATAGGCTGATCTTACTAATCCGGCGTCCCCAAGTTGCTGGCCAGCAAATATACTAACATCCGCTACAGCATTAGTAGCAGTCAACGTCTGGTTCCCAGGAGTCAATCCTGTGTTAAACAAATTCACATAGGTTTTTCCCGCCTCCATAAAAACGATACTCTGCGGGTCAGCCGCCTTCAGCCCAGACGGATCATTGGCATTTAGGGGATTATTTCCTACGTATGCGTACGGGCTAATTGCATCGACCATCCCCATCGGGTCTCTTGAGACGAACCTGCCGAGTCCCGGATGTTGATACCGTGCCCTGTAATACGTCAGCCCCGTAGCATCCGGCTCGCGTCCGGTGTAGCCGTATGTCGGTGTCGTACCCGTGCCTGCCGTTCTATTCCCCCACGCATCGAACCGCTGGTTCGCCGTGAGCGTGCCTGCCGTGTTCGCGGTGCCAATCACACTGCCCAGTCCATCCTGGATGTACGCCGCTTCAGTCGCCGCCGGGGTGTTGGTTGTTCCGGTGAGTCGGAGCAGCGGTTCGTCGATGCCTGCGCCCTGGGTGTAGACCGCGCTGGGCATACCACTGATGCTGCTGCCGTTCCACTCGGTGTGAATGTCGTCGCCGTCGTACAGATAGCTGGTGGTGATTGCACCGCCGGTCTTGCTGATGCGTCTTCCGCTGTCGTCGTACTGGTAGCTTTCGGCAACCGCGCCGACGCCGCTTCTCGTGGCGGTGTTCAGATGATCGAGCGCGTCCCATACCAGTTGCAGTGTGGTTGCGCCCGTGCCCGTTGCGGTGCAATCCGTCGTGGTCTTCGTTACGGTGCCGGTCGTCACTTCGCACAGCTTCGTCATATGCCCATCCGCATCGTG
>JAYWDZ010000042.1:0-2401 GCA_043779595.1 Nitrosomonadales bacterium | reverse complement strand
GTGGATTTATCGCCACGGGGCGATCCTTTTACGTATAACAGTTTCATGATGGTTTCCTCGTTGGGTTTAAAAGCAGAGAAACAGCGTACGGTGTGTTTAGGGCGACGTTGTTCTGGTAGCCGTCAAACAGCGCAAGCTGAAATTATTTTTTCATACCGTCAGGAGTGTCATCAAACTTGACGGACTGGTTGATGAAGAAAATGCATTCGTTGGAGGAAATACATTTTGTAACATGGCGCTCGCCGCCTTTTTGTGACCAATAAGAGCCGACAGGTAACGGCACGTCTACGCTTCCCGGTGTTCCATTTACACCCACTCCGGCGATAACCACAGCCCAGTATTCACCCGTATGCGTGTGAATATCGCTGACAAATCCGGCCGGCATTTTGATGAATGTGCCGTGTGCGCCATGTTGAAGGTCACCATAGGCAGGAGCCGCATGTAATGTGCCAACTCCACTTTCTTTACCAATACCCGTGTCAAAGTACTTAAGTTGTGTTACCGGGATGTTCACTGATGTACCGCCAGAAACTTTATCTTGTGATGCTGCTACAGCAGTGGCCGAGACACATAGGGCAATCGTTGTAACCAGCAATTTAATTTTATTGATTTTCATTTAGTCTTCCCCCTAAAGTTAAAGGTTGTAT
The DNA here is from genome assembly GCA_043779595.1 of Nitrosomonadales bacterium. Taxonomy (GTDB): domain Bacteria; phylum Pseudomonadota; class Gammaproteobacteria; order Burkholderiales; family Thiobacillaceae; genus Thiobacillus. The sequence goes on along the minus strand of JAYWDZ010000042.1, from coordinate 1,754 downwards.
GGCAATAGCGGTGAAGTTGGCTCCCTTACGGGTGGCGCATGGATTTCCGCTGGTTTTGCAATCTGACATTACGTTCTCCTGTACCTATTAGTAGGTAGTTTTTTAGGCTAAAAAAAGAGGTTAGCCCTTCCTCGATAAACCTGAGATCAGTAATGAGGTGGTCCGGTAAAACGCTTCATGGTCACCCGAGGCGCGAGCAATCAGTAAGGCGCCCTGCAACGCTGACAGGAGTACGCGGGCATGATCCGCAGCTGTGCTCGTCAATGCAAATAGCTGTTGTGAATTCCCCGTCGCAAGCACTTCCGTCAACCACTCAGTGTTGCGGACAAAGAAGCGCTTAAGGCTTGGCAGCACTACGGGGTCAAGCGTAAGCGCCTCGGAGGCGAGCATACCCCCCATACACATGCGTTGAGCCTCAAGCGTACCGCGATAGATGGCGACATAGGCATTCAATCGGGCGTCTGCCTGTGAGAAGGTCGCATTGATGTGGAGAAGCCCACTTTCTAGTTGAGCCGTGTAGCCCTCAATCAATGCCAGGCCAAGATCCGTCTTTGTAGGAAAATAATGATGCAGGCTTGCTTTGCGGATACCAACCTCATCGGCAATATCCGCATAGCTGAAGCCATTAAATCCACGCTGCTGCACCAGTCGTTGCGCACTTGAAAGTATTTGCTCTTTCATATCCATGGCAACATGGTATTCAACCTACTAGTAGGTTGTCAACGGTTATTTTACCCCCAGCGTGGGCCCTTGCATTGACACATTCACATCCAATCACGCCCATGGCCCCATCGGATATAAATTTAAGCTTTTATCGTTATTCAGGATCGGACCAACGGGCCACCGCCACGTTGTCGCTCTCACGCGCTTCCACCCAGCGTCCGCCTTTTGAGGTTTCTTCTTTTTTCCAGAACGGCGCGCGGGTTTTTAACGCGTCCATCAAAAACTCGCATGCGGCGAACGCTTCCGCGCGATGACTGCTGGCAACGATGACCAGCACGATGGGGTCGCCGGGCAATAATCGTCCGACGCGATGAATCAGCGTGGCATCGAGCAAGGTCCAGCGTTGCAGCGCTTCGTCGACAATTGCGGTTAGGGCTTTTCCGGTCATCGCGGGATAGTGTTCCAGCGTCATCGCGCTGACATTGCTGCCGCTATTCGTGTCGCGGGCGAGGCCGATGAAGCTGGCGATGGCGCCGATGTCGGTGCGGCCCTGGCTAATGGCTGCGGTTTCGATGCCGACGTCGAAGGGCTCGGTTTGAACGGAGATTTTCATTCAGCCTCCTGTGACTGGAGGGAAGATGGCGACTTCGGCAGCGTCCGGAATCGGCGCATCGGTCCGGACCAGTTGCTGATTCACCGCCACGCGAAAGCTTTTCGCCGCGCCCAGCTCCTCGGCCCACACGCCGCCGCGCGCTTGTAGGTGCGCGATCAAATCCGCCACGCTCGGCGTGTCCGCGAGTTCCAGCGACTCTTCGGCCAGATCGAACCGCTCGCGCAGGCGGGCGAAATACAGCACACGGCAGTTCATCCGAGAAGCTCCGTAAAAAGAATAAAACGCACCCAGTCGCCGGGCTGCACGGTCTGGCCGATTTCGATATCGATCAGACCATCGGCCCACGTGCACGAGGTCAGCACGCCGGAACTCTGGTTGGGGAACAGGCGCGCGACTGCGCCGTGGGCATCGGCTTCCAGACGCGCGCGCAAAAATTCACGCCTCTCGCCGGGGCGGGTCCACGTAAATCCGGCCTTGA
>JAYWDZ010000041.1:0-6015 GCA_043779595.1 Nitrosomonadales bacterium | reverse complement strand
GCTGCGATTTCTCGACAATCTCGCGGACAGTTTCAGCTGATTGCAATCGGCCCGTCTCTTCTTGAATCAAATGCTGATTTGTTCAGCGCGTCCCTAGTACTAACATAGAGTCGTGCAGAAATGGGACCGGTGACCTCGAAATCTTGCATCAGCACTTCACCGCTGTAAATCAGAACGTCGGGGCGCGTTTCTATGTCATTTTGTAGTACGCTACCTGCACCCGGGCCCAGTACTGTGCCGCCGAGCGAAGGCACGGGGTGCATCGGCTCCTCGGTGTAGGTATCTTCGGTTGGGTTAGCAGAACTGGCGACAGTCGATAGCTCACCCCGACCATGCCCATTCCCGCTCAAATAAAACGCAGTCGTCCGGGCGCGTGCGAGTGGCCACTCCGTTTCATCCCGCCAGATGTTCGCGCCCATGACGAAAATCCTCACCGGTGCATTGAGATCCAGCGGTGTAGGGTGCTGGGAATCTTCAAGATGGCGGTCAAACCACGCTAGGCTGGGGGCCAAAACAGCCTGGCGATAATTTTCAGGAGGAGGAGCGTCAGGCAAAATCACCGATTCCGCATGCGCCCACGGCCCGATCACCAGTCGGCTTGCCGCGGCGACAGGAGGCGAGGCGCTGGCACGGATACGCAGAAAATCATCAATCTGCGAAGGTAGGAAAGGGTCAAACCACCCCGCCATCAGCAAAGCGGGGGCACGCAAACTGCGGGGACGGTCATCGCCGCCAATATCGCGCCAGTAAGCGTCGCGCGTTGGGTGCAACACCCAGGCGTTAAAGAACGGTATATCGCCCACCGCACGGTTATCTGCCTCAATCAGCGGCAAACCTTCGATGCCGCGCTGTAACTCTTCGGGTGTGGGCTCGCGGTCTTCTGCGCCATGACTGCGCACGGCCCAGAACAGCGCACTTTGGAGTGCAAACGCGCCGCCGGGATGAAACATTCGATAAAAATCGCTGCTGGCGATTTGAATATCGAGTGCGCCGGGGCCTGGGGCAGTCTGATCTGCAATTGCCCACTGCGTATAGCCAAAAGCTGATCCGCCCCACATTCCCAGGCGCCCGTCAAACCAGGGTTGCTTGTCTAGCCAATGCAGCGTTGCAATACCGTCTTCGCGTTCATGGCGCAGCGGATAGTAGTCTCCTCCGGAATGGTAACGACCGCGCGTGCCTTGAATAATGACGTTGTAGCCACGGCTTGCCCAGAAGTGCGCAACCGTGTCGGCGCGGAGACGGTTTAAGAGACTATAAGAAAACGGGATGCGCACTAGAATGCTCGGCGCCGGGGTGCGTCCATGCGGCTGATAGACGTCGGCTACCAGCGCAGTCCCATCCGGGGTAGTGAAACTTTGCGACCGTAAAATATCTACCGCATAGTGTGTGGGACGGACGCCCTCACTCGGTAGAAAAAAATGGCCCAGAATGGTTTGGCAACCGCCCAAAAACGGAGTGCTCACGAGCAGCACAAGCCAGGTAGCGCTCAACCCGAACCAGGTAAATCGGAATAGGCATAAGCACCGAATCATGAGGGAACACCGGACAAGTCGGGGGCAAGATGGAACCGTAGCCCCCATCCGCTATGCTCCAGCTTAATAAAATCACCCGGATTAAGCGCACCGCTTGCGCCAAACATTAGCGCGGGGTTATGCACGTCTTCGGATAATAGATGCGTGCCAAAGGCGCCTTCTTGCGCGATCAGCGCATCGCTCGCTGCCTGCGCAACCGTCCAGGCAGCACGCGTGAGCAGGCTGGTTTCGCCTACTTGTGCGCCGATAATCAGCGCGATACCGCGCTTTTTTGCTTGCTCGACGATGGCAAGCGAACGTATCAGCCCGCCCATTTTTGACACGCGCAGGTTAATGATCCAGAACTGCGGTGACGCTGGCAGGCAATCGAATTGATCTTCACGCAAAAAGCTTTCATCCAGAACGATGCGTACACCCAATGTTTGGGCGAGTTGCAAGAGTTCGGCGTAGCGGCCGACGTGCAACGGTTCTTCAATTGCGAAATAACTCGCTGGCAAGGCCTCGAAGAACGCGAGTGCGCTGGTCAGATCGGGCCAGAGATTGTTGGCATCCAGGCGGATGCGCAATGATGCTCCCTGACGGGGAGAGGTCAGAAGCGCGAGCTTTTCGCGGTCACGCTGGGTTTCGCCAGAAAGTTTGATTTTGAAGTCACGAAATCCGTGCTGAATATATTGCTCACACTGTAGTCCGAACTGTTCGGCGCTCGCGTCCCCTAATACCGCCGAGTACTGGAAAGGATTGGTAATTTCGGGCGTTCCGAGCAGGGTTTCAATGGAGCAACCCCGCTGTTGGGCGAGCACATCCAGCAGGGCCAGCTCCAACGCACACCAGGCGGCTGGGTTGCGGTCGATCTCTGACGTATGCGTCTGTAGCCAATCGTGTAACGAAGCCAGATCGCATACCTTGGCGATCAGTCCAGCCCGGTGTTGCTGGAAAAAAGAGGTGGCGCTCTCGAGTGATTCGCCTGTGACATAGGTGCGCGGGCAGCCCTCGCCCACGCCGGTTAGGTCGGTGGTGCTGGTGGCTTCCACCCACAAGGCCGCCGTTTGCGTGCGGGTAGCAGATGCGTGTTTGAAGCTCACCTTGAAGGGAATATTGATACACCGCAGCTGCAAACTCTGGATGAATGGACGCGTGCTCAAGCTATCTGCTCGCAATAGGGTTCCAGCGGAAATGGCAATTCGCTGCGCAATTGCAATACGGCTGGTTTGAATTGGGCCTCACGCTGCCCTTGGTTTAAGCAATAGACTTTGTAGGCTTCGCCGGTGCCTTTCTGTAATCGCGTTGCTGCCAGCAAACCTAGTCGGCCACTGGCCCGTTTGGCGGCATACTCGATATTGATTTGGCACAGTTCGTGGTCAAGCCGTAAGGTGAGCGCATCGGCTTCGCAAGTTGCAGCATCTATTTCGTAATAGAAGTGATAACGTCCCGCCTGCTCATCTGCAAGCATGAGCATAAAAATAAGGGGCCCACCCAATGCCTGAACTGTGTTCTCCAGCGCCGTTATCACCTGGGCCTCGTACATTTTTTCGCCGGTAATACTGGTAACGCCTTTTCCTTTCTGTACAAAGCGAATTAAGGGGGTGTGTTTGTGGAAGCCGACCACGCGCACGATATCGTTCATAAAATAGCGGTACAGTCCGTAGTCGGTGGTGACCAACACGTAGTAGTGGCGATTTTTTTCCAGCGTATCCAGCGTTTGGCAGACGCGCGAACCGGCCTCCCACGCATCGCGTTCAATAAATTCAAAGAAATAGTCGCCCAATGGCGGGATACCCCCGCCGCTTTCAAAATCCAGCGTGATACTGCCGCGCATTTCACTGGCGAGATAGCCTAATTCGACAACACAGGTTTGCGCGGGTAATTTTTGACGCAAGGCTTCCAGCGCGATACTGCAACTTCCACCCGTCCAGATGTTGAACAGCTGAATGTCCGGCCATAATTCACGATAGCTCAGAGGATGATTTGCATCGCGTTGCAATTGCAGGGCGCGCGGTGGATGGGGGTGCAACCGTGTGTGAATGGCCTGTTGGATATGAGGTGCAAGCGTCTCGAGACCCGCGAGTTCGCCACTCAGCAGGCTGTCTATCAGCAGGCCGCGTTCCTGTTGCAAGCCGTCGAGCAGGCGCAAAAATGAACTTGGATTGGCCCCGCCTATATAGCGGATGTCGTCCTCTTGCAGCGCCAGCCGCAATATGACCCGGTACTTCAGCGCATAGTCCCGAATCTCGAAAACCTCAGCCGGAACGACATAATTGGCGCGCATAAAATCCGGCATGGCGCGGTAAAGGTAGCCGGAGGCTGAACCTACCGGCGTACCAGTATTTAGCGTGTCCTCAATGGCGGCACTGCTAATCCCCAGCGCCTTGCCATGAAACGCGCCTGAGCAGAAAACCAGTTGAAAATAAACCGTGAGGTATTGCTGGCGGCGATATTGCTGCAGGGTAGACGCCAGCACTGGAATGAGCTTGGGCACGCCTGTGGTGCCACTGGTGCGCGCATAAAAAAGCGGCTTGCCTCGATACAGTACCTCGTCGCCGCGATGTTCCTGCCGGTCGAAGCTGGAGCGCAGTTCTTCATAAGTATGGATGGGTACGCTGCGTTGAAAATCGGCGATGCCGCTCAGGTTTAAAAACTTATGTGCCTGGCCAAATTCGGTGTTGCGGTTGTGTCGGAGAATACGGCGTAGCACACGCAACTGAGTGGCATAAGGACGATTTGCTTGGTGGTTTAGTGAACAGGCGAAACGCACACCAGCGTACCCTCGCAGCAGATGCAGGAAAACCGCGCGCCAGAAAGCTGAGGGGCGCAACGGCACATCGTGCGTGACCAGGCCTTGGACGAAGGGAGTGCGCATTTGCGCCAGAAATGACATCGGATAACTCCGGTTGAGCAGGCCAATGTCGCGAATTAAACGGGTCTTCGGCAAAAATCGCGTGCCAAATAACATGTCCCACAGGATGGTGTGGTTTGCAAAATTGGAATCGGATTCTGCAGGCAGACGCGAGTGATGCCAGCGATGTAGTTCCGGACTGCTGATGACATAGTTCAATAATCCGAAGCGCAGACGGATATTCGAATGCTGAAAAAACCCGTTGAGCGAATAGATGACGTAGTAAAAACCCAATACCGGCGCTGCTACGCCGAGCAGGATGAACGGCAGCGCATCCAATAGAAATTGCAAGGCTTTATCTACCGGGTGAAAGCGCCCCACGTTAAGCCAGTAAAGTTTCTCAGACGAGTGGTGTACTGCATGAAAACGCCACAAAAATTCATACTTATGCGACGCTCGATGTAGCCAGTAGCGCGTGAAATCTATAACCATCAACATCAGCAAGGTTTGTTGCCAGATTGCCCAGTGATGCGGCCAGACGTAAGAGAGGGGCCAGTGCTGTGCACGAATCGGTTCGATCAGGGCAAAAACGAACATCAACACCAGTAGCTTGGGCAGCAATATCTGGATGACGGCCATAAACCAGAGGTCGTGCGTAATATCGCTGCGCGTAGGTCGCCACTCGGGTAGATGTGGATAGCGCCATTCCAGCCAGGTGACTCCGGCTGCACCCAATAAAACCGGGGCATAGGTGCTGGCGACAAGCGGAAATCCGTGGTTTAGCAAGCTCAGATGCAGCAGGATGCCGCCGCCCACAACGAGCGGATAGGCCAAATACGGCACCCCTCGATCCAGTAATGGCTGCAAGAAACTCACGTCCTAGAAGATCGCAAATGCAATGACGACAAAATCAACATATAGCCCGCCAATACGATATGGAAAGCGGTGGGTAAAGGGCGGTCAAACCACGGGTGACCGGTCAACAGGGTCAGTCCTAAAATCATGCGAGCGAGCATTGCCACTATGTAGATTGCACCTAATCCGAGGAGAAGCTGGCCAGTGCGCAGATTGGGTATCGCAATACCGCGTGACCAACGCATATTGACATAGGCCATGGCAAACAGAATCAACCCTTGCGAAACAAGCAGGACGGGATAAGGTAAAGCACCGCTATACCATGCATCAAATGGTGGAAGATAGGAAAAATAGGCGGTCGTAGAAAGTGGTTGGGCGATGATACGTAGGGCAAATAAGAGCGTGCATAGCCATATGCCGAAAAGACGTTGTTTGTAGAGTGTCTTCATAGTGCCCGGGATGTGAAGCGCCAAAGTGGGGGATAAGTTCCCTACTCAGTTTGGACGAGTCAACAATACTACTCGAACCCAAGGATGCCAAGAGGGAATTGACTGACTACATTCCGAAACAAGTGGGAACGGAGCAAGTGACGGATTGTTCTCCCGGATACGCAGTAAGTAGCTTTATACTTGGCGCGCGATTTGCTGGCTCTGATGTGATGGTGCGTCTTCAATCAAACCAAATAGAATCCAATAGATGCTTGAAATTCTGATTCTCGCTGCGGGGAAAGGCACCCGTATGCGTTCCGCTTTACCCAAGGTGCTGCACACGCTGGCGGGCAAACCATTGCTCGGA
>JAYWDZ010000040.1:0-6029 GCA_043779595.1 Nitrosomonadales bacterium | reverse complement strand
CGCTGAATGGCGGTAACGGCAACGATATACTGATCGGAGGTACCGGTAACGATGTGCTCACTGGCGGCGCTGGCAGCGATGTATTCCGGTGGCAACTGGCTGATCAGGGAGCTGTGGGTACCCCTGCTACCGACACTATCACCGACTTCAGTACTGCGCTTCCCGCAGCTGGAGGGGATGTGCTTGATCTGCGCGACCTGCTGATCGGAGAGAGCCATTCGGGCTCTGCGCCCGGTACGCTCAACGGCTACTTACATTTCGAAAAGCTGGGTACCGACACTATCGTACATATCAGTACGAGTGGTGGGTTTTCAGGTGGCTTTAGCGCCGCGCTAGATAATCAAAAGATCACTCTGACCGGTGTAGATCTGGTGACCGGGTTCGCCAATGACAACGCAATCATTACCGATCTGTTGTCGAAGAGTAAGTTGATTACTGACTAAGCGAGAGAAACGATGACTTATATTGTGCGCGGTGAACACGGCCGCATTGTCACTGCCAGTAATGTGCCCCTCGATGAGCCCTGCGAACAGGTGGCAGCTGATTCACCCGAGCTGCGTACATTTATTGAAGACCTTGCCGGAGAAAATAATATTTTCGAAAACTCGGACATGAAACTAATCCGCGTAATCGAAGACGTTATCGATCTATTGATAGCAAAGAACGTGATCTGCATTACCGAATTACCGCCGCCAGTCCAAACCAAACTGATGGAGCGACGCTCATTGCGGCAATCGCTTAATGCCTTAACGCTGTTTGGCGACGACGACCAGAATATTATCTAGCGCGTTGCCACGAACTGCCTCACAGCTCAGCCGAGCACGATGCCTGGCCCTGTCATGCCCTTGAACCCCAAGCCCTTCAAGCATTCCGCTTCCGGCTGATTTAGCACGCCTTCAGCGATCGTCATCATGCCCATAGTGTGGGCAATGGTGCACAGTCCGCGCAAGAAAGTCTGATTGCCCAGGTTTTGATCGATATCGCGAATAATCACGCTATCAATCTTCAGATAATCGAGCCCCACGTCATACAACTCGCCCATATGACCAATCTGGTTGCCCACGTGCTCGAGGCCAATTTTGCAGCCCAGGGGTTTCAGCGTATGGCAAAACACGCGGAACTCTTTAGCATGGCGATAGGCGACAAACTCGGGGATATCTATCCACAATTTTTGTGCAATATGCGGACTGTGTTTTAGGGCTTGGTAATAGCGCGCGGTGAGTGTCGGGTCGCACACGGATTGCGGTGACATGTTGATGCAAACCGGGCCTTCGTTCGACTTCAACCAACTAAGGGCATACTCAAATACGGCCTCATCTATGCGTTGAATCAGGCCCAGTCGACTGGCCCAGGGCATAAATTCCTGTGCCGACATCCACACCGAACTCTGCACGACTTGCATTCGGGCCGGCGCCTCGTAATGAATCAATTTGCCTTGTCCATCCAGCACCGGATAAGTGACGAATTGCACACGTTTCGTATTCAGCGCCGTCTCGATCAGCACCTGCCAGGCCGAAAGCAAACTGGCGGCGGGTTTCCATTCGGTATGCGGGCTATCCCGTTCGACGGCACTGCCGCCTTCTAACTCCGCGCGTCCCAACGCCAAATCCGCGCGCGTCAACACTTGCGATATCGGATCGCCATGGCTATACACCGCAGCCCCTAATAGCACCGCGGGTTCTGCTTCCGCACTTGGGTCGTTGATGGAGAGCAGGCAATGCGCGTATAGCCGGCGCGTTAAATCCTCAACCGCCTCGACATTGGGCGCCAGTACCGCGAAGTCAGACCCATTCAATCGGCCGATAACATACGATTCATCCGGACAGGATTCTTCCAGTGCGCTCGCGACTCTTTTCAACAAAATGTCGGTGGATTCGCGCCCCAGCGCTTTGTTTAATTTAATCAGATCGGGCAAACGTAAAATAAACAATGCGCCCAATGGCGCGGCGTTTTCCCCTTCAAGCGCGTACCGGATTTTGTTAAGGAAATGCTCACGATTCAATACGCCAGTCAATGCATCGTGCTGAGCATCGCGGCGCAAGCGCTCGAGTTGTGCAGACTCTTTGTCCAACATGTCTCTGACTTGTTCGGACAGCGCATTCATCGCCCGCACCACGGTGCGGAACTCACGCGTGCGTGGCTCTGCAAGCGTGATAAACCGCCGCCCCCCAATGGCCTCTGCCTGCTTGACCACTTCACCCAGAGGGCGCGTGATCGACCGCAAAATAAGCGTGCCCAACACACCGCACAGCACTGCGCCCACTAAAAACCAGACCAGCAAACGCAGATTGCCCTGCCACAACGCCTGATACGCAAAGCGGTTACTGCTGATGACGGTGAGCGTGCCATATTGCCGCCATTTATCCTGCACCTGGGCCACGCCAGGCTCAGTGGTCAACGGGATCAAATTCACGAACCACGCAGGCACGGTATCGGTTGTGGCATCGCTCACGCGCTTCACCATGAGCTTACCGGAGGGCGAGGTCAGCTTGATCAGCTGATAGTGGCCAATATCGAATTGGGCGGCAATCAGCAATTCGATCACAACGGGGTCTTTGTCGAGTTGCGACATCGATAGCGCCAACGAATTGGCATTGTCAACGTTCTTGAGTCGCAGTTGATCTTCGAGATAGTTTTTGGCAGACCAGGCGCTGACCAAAAAACTGATTCCAAATGCGATAGTCATGATGGCCGCGACGGCCAACCAGAGTTGCTTGGTGAGTGTCATAACATTTTCCTCAGCAAAAGAGAGTTCATTCGATGCCTTCTTCCCGCATCCTGACCAGCACCGATTGCCACCGGGAAAGGCCTTGCGAGGGATTGCTTATACGAGGGAGTGTGCCCCCTACCCACAGCCCCTCAGCATTGAAGCTGAATACCGTGGCTAAATCTGTCCGGCGTGATGCCGGCCGAATGTCTGTTATTAAGTTGTCCAGAATCAAGGGCTCGTCTTCTGCCGCCTGATAATAGCTCAGCACCATATGCGCCTGGACCACGGCGCTTTGCGGGCCGCCAATGCGCGCTTTCACGTAGGTCAAGCGCATTTTGGCGGAAGGCACGCCCATCAGTTTTAGCGTCATATACTTGGCAATCGCAAAATCCTCACAGTCGCCTGCCCCGCGACCCATCGTCTCAAGGGGCGTTGCCCAATAGTCCGGCACGCCCCATATCACGTTGTCTTCGCCAAATCGGATTGTACGATTGAAGAATTCATTTACCCGCCGCAGTTTGGCAAGTTCAGGCTGCCCGGCCGAACTGGTCAACAGTTCCCGCCACGCTACCACCGCCGTTGCCCCCGAATTGCCGTATCGCTGACTCGCCAAGAGCAGCATGCGATCAAGGTCCACACCCGCCAGAACCGCACTTGTGCCCAAGATCAGAAAAATAAGCGTATGCCAAGGGCAAAGTTTTCCGACGAACGGTCGATAACTCACCATGGAGTGACAACACTACGGAAAATGCGGGACTGGAAATTGATCAAATGAAGGGACAACTTAACATCACACGTATTCGGGCGCCGCGCATTGCCTCCAGCAGCCGCTTGGGATTTTCGAGTTTTATCAGGCTCACTCAAGCGAATTCCTGGATGCAAAGGCCTACACAATCGGAGTCAGGGAAAGTTATTCGCCTGTACGGGGATGAATCCGCGTGCAACCCCGCTCGGCTACACACAACAAGTTATCGGAAATGTTCTGGGAGGCTGAAGGAATGCCGATAAGAATAATTGCACTCTTGCTGTGGATAACCGGTTTGATTTCGGCCCAGGCACTAGCCGAACCCGTGGTCACGATACAGGATGCGGTTAAGCACGCCATCGAGAGTAATCCCGAGGTGCAAGCGCGCTGGCATGTGTTCCAGGCTTCGCTGTATGAACAGGGTGTCGCGCGGGCCGGCTACTTTCCCCGTGTCGATCTGAATACCGGCGTAGGCCGGGAGCGCCTGACGCTGCCCCACCAGCCCACGCAGGACTACACGCGGCGCGGCGCAATACTTTCGTTGACGCAAATGCTGTTCGACGGCTTCGTTACCCGCGACGAAGTCGCAAGACTGGGCTACACCAAGCTAAGCCGCTATTACGAAGTACTGGATATGTCTGAGAGTACTGCGCTGGAAGCTTCCCGCGCCTACCTGGACGTATTGCGTTATCGGGAGTTGTCTCGCCTTGCGCAGGAAAACCTTGCCCAGCATGATCAACTGTTCAAACAGATCGAGCAGCGCGTACTGGCAGGCGTAGGACGGCGGGTAGACTTCGAACAGGCAGGCGGCCGATTGGCCTTGGCGCAATCGAACATCCTCACCGAAGCCAGCAACCTGCATGATGTCAGCGCGCGTTATCAACGCGTGGTGGGCACTTTGCCACCGGGTGAAATGATCGCGCCTGCATTACTGAAACAAGGAATTCCGCCTAACGTGGAAGAAGCGTTGAAGCTGGCCTATCAAGGCAACCCTGCATTTAACGCCGCGATTGAAAGCATACGGGCCGCGCAAGCCGACGGCCATGCCCGCCAAGCCAATTTTTTACCTCGCGTTGATCTGCGCGCCCGCACCGAGGTGGGCTATAACGACAACGGCATCATAGGGCGTCGCGACACCGATGTGGTGGAAGTGGTGCTGAACTACAACTTGTTTAGAGGTGGCGCCGATCAAGCTCTGGTGCGCCAATATGCGGAACGGCTCAGTCAGGCCCAGGATTTACGCGACAAGTCGTGCCGCGATATTCGTCAAACGCTCGAAATTGCGTTCAATGACATTCAGAACCTTTCGCGCCAGCTGGGCTTTTTGGACCAGCATCAGCTATCCATCGAAAAAGCCCGCGAAGCCTACCGAAAGCAATTCGACATCGGCCAACGCACACTGCTCGATTTGCTCGATACCGAAAATGAATACTTCCAGGCGCGACGTGCCTACGTGAATGCCACTTTCGAACATGCCATCGCGCACATGCGCACGCTGGCCGGAATGGGCAAACTTCTGCCCGCGTTAAAAGTTGCGCGCGACGGTATGCCGACGCTAAACGAGCTGGGCCAGGACCGCTTTGAAGTCGACGCGGACAGCCAGTGCCCCGCCGTGGCCCCGATGGTATCGATAAACTACGCGGACACCACACCACGCATATCTACCCCCGCTCTACTCACTTCACCCAAGCCTGTACCGGTGGCGCCGCTCAAACCTCAACCTCAACCTTCCAAATAGCTTGTCGCGTATCGCAGGGCAAGTCGCAGGAAATAGCCTAAAATTGCGGGTTGCTTTCTAACCGCTCTCTCATGGCATCCGTTTCAACTATTCCGGCGCACACTGCCGACCCCGCTTTGGCCCGCGACGTCAAAAAACGCCGCACCTTCGCGATCATCTCCCACCCCGACGCGGGCAAAACCACGCTGACCGAAAAGCTCTTGCTATTTGGCGGCGCGATCCAAATGGCGGGCACGGTCAAAGCGCGCAAAAGTGGGCGCTACGCCACCTCGGACTGGATGGCGATCGAACAGGAGCGCGGCATTTCGGTCGCCAGTTCGGTGATGCAGTTTTCCCACGGCGACTGCGTGTTCAACTTGCTCGACACGCCCGGCCACAAGGATTTTTCCGAAGACACCTACCGCGTGCTGACTGCGGTGGACGCCGCGATCATGGTGGTCGACGCGGCCAAAGGCGTCGAGGAGCAGACGATCAAACTGCTGGAAGTCTGCCGGCTACGCAATACACCGATCATCACCTTCATCAACAAGATGGACCGCGAAGTGCGCGAGCCGTTGGAGCTGCTGGACGAAATCGAATCGGTGCTCAAAATCCATTGCGCGCCGGTGACCTGGCCGATCGGCATGGGCAAGCGTTTTCAGGGCGTGTACCACTTGTTGAACGACGAAATCCTGCGCTTTAAAGCAGGCGAGGAAAACGCCGATCAGAAGTTTGAATCGCTGCAAGGCCTGGGGGACGCGGCATTAAAAGAACGTTTTCCGATGGAAGCGGATGCGCTGATCTCTGAAATCGAACTGGTGCGCGGCGCAGGCGCGACGTTTGATGTCGATGCGTTT
>JAYWDZ010000039.1:0-2420 GCA_043779595.1 Nitrosomonadales bacterium | reverse complement strand
CGTGGCGTCATCGTTCCCATCATCGACATGCGCATTAAATTCAACATGACCAAAGTGGAATATAACGAGTTTACCGTCGTCATCATACTCAATGTCGCCAGTCGCGTCGTTGGCATGGTGGTGGATGGGGTCTCCGACGTGACTTTGCTAAATTCGGACGAAATCAAACCGGCGCCGGAATTTGGGTCCGCGCTTGATACCCAATATTTACTGGGTCTGGGCACGGTGAACGAGCGCATGTTGATTCTGGTGGATATCGAACGGCTGATGGCGAGCGACGAGATGGCGCTGATGGAAAAAATTGCTGCCTGATTTTTATGCAGCACGTTGATTTAACACGGAGAGAGGCGATAATAATGCAATTCACCAATATCAATATCGGGAAACGTTTGGCAATCACATTTGGCGTCATCACTTTACTGATGATCACGCTGATTTTTGTATCGTACCGGGCTTTAGAGGGTATATCTGAGCGATGGGAGCAATACCGTAATGTAACGCTAGAAAAATACGACGCGGCGTACCAAGGCGAGTCGCATCTTGGCGACGCCATACATCACTTCAAGAATTACTTATTGCGTGCGCAAGATTACGACAAGAAATTCCTGGCCGATATTGAAGCGATTGATGGTTCTGTCACCGCTTATGCCAAGCGCGGCAACATGAACGAACGTGAAAAACTGGCATTAGAACGGGTCGCGAAAGGAGCAGAAACTTATCGCGCCGCAATTAAGAAAGCGGTGGAAATGAAGACGGCGAACGCGTCAATCGAGGAAATTGATAAATCAATCAAAGGCGCTGACAAGGAAATCAATAATGCCTTTGATGAGTTGCTGGTTATTATGCGGGAAGAAACAAAAGCGGCCAGTCAATCCATTACGGACATAGCCAATAGTGGTCATCGCATAATCGTTGCCGTAGGTATTTTGACAGTGCTGCTGAGTACATTATTTGTATGGCTGACATCGAACAGCATTACACGTCCGCTTAAAGAAGCCATCATCACTGCGCAGACAGTCGCATCCGGTGATTTGACCAGCCGCATCGAGGTCAAGAGCAAGGACGAAACCGGGCAATTGTTGCAAGCGCTGAAGGACATGAACGAGAGTTTGTCGGGCATAGTCGGCGACGTGCGCGGCGCCACCGATTCCATCACCACCGCCTCGAAGCAAATCGCAGTAGGTAATAGCGATCTGTCGCAGCGCACCGAAGAACAGGCTTCGAGTCTGGAAGAAACCGCCTCCAGTATGGAAGAACTGACTTCAACGGTGAGGCAGAATGCGGAGAACGCCAAGCAGGCCAATCAGCTGGCGGCGAGTGCCTCGGATGTCGCGGTCAAGGGGGGGCAAGTGGTGGGCCAAGTAGTGCAGACCATGACCTCAATCAGCGATAGTTCGAAAAAGATCGTGGACATCATCAGCGTGATCGAAGGTATCGCGTTCCAGACCAACATCCTGGCGTTGAATGCGGCGGTGGAAGCGGCGCGTGCCGGCGAGCAGGGGCGCGGCTTCGCAGTGGTAGCGGGAGAAGTGCGTAATCTAGCGCAACGCTCGGCGGCGGCAGCGAAAGAAATAAAAACTCTGATCGGCGACTCGGTGGATAAGGTGGGTGCCGGAGCCAAGCTAGTGGATCAGGCCGGAGCGACCATGAGCGAGATCGTCAGCGCGGTCAAACGCGTGACCGACATCATGTCGGAAATCTCTGCGGCTTCGACCGAACAGAGCGCGGGCATTGAGCAAGTGAACCAGGCGATAACCCAGATGGATGAAGTGACCCAGCAAAACGCTGCACTGGTGGAAGAAGCCGCCGCCGCCGCCGAATCAATGCAGGAACAGGCGAATACCCTGATGGAAGCGATAAGCGTATTCAAGCTGGAGGCGGTGACAGGACGCCAGATCAGAACCGCCACTACTAAACCGGTGCATACCATGGCCGCTTCGGCTCACTCAGCGCCCCGGCGCGCAGTTTCTTCTACGGCAGGGGCTGCGGTTAAAAGGATTGCCAAGCTGACCAAGGCTGCGGATGGCACTGAAGAGTGGAAAGAATTCTAGCCAGCGACTTGCTGGCGTCGTTTGCCAGCCTAGTCGATTGGTTATTGAGGAGGCCGGTAAATAGTGCGTGATCTTGGTCAAGTGGCGTAGCGGACATGGCCAGTGAAGTTCTTCTGTCGGCCTCCGAAGGGACGCGCGATCGAAATCGCACTTTTCCCTTTGATATAACCCACCACATTGCATTATTTACAGCCCTATCGGGTATGACTCAAACTCTGATACTCTTTCATCGTGAATCTCCTTCCTTTTAGTCGAGAAAGAAGAGTCACTGCGACTGACGTATAGGTAAACCTTGGTGAGTCCCCCGGCAAAGCCGGGGGTTTACCTTGTTAAATTAAGCCCGCCCCGGAGTTCGGCTCGATTTTTTTT
>JAYWDZ010000038.1:0-2425 GCA_043779595.1 Nitrosomonadales bacterium | reverse complement strand
TCGGTTTCGTCCAGGTCGAGACGACAAAGAGATAAGCATCGGCTACTGAAAATGTATCGCCCAATAGATACGAGCGTCCGTCGGCGAAAATTCGCTCGAAATAATCGAGTCGATGACTGACGTTGGTTGCGGCAGTGGCTTTTGCGGCTTCAGAAGCGTCGGACGAGAAGAGTGGCCCAAACGCTTTGTGGTACTCCGTTGCAATGTAATTCAAATGTTCCTGCAGGCGCGCGCGCTCCAGGGTCCCGGGTTTCGGCGCAAGACCCGATTCGGGGCGCAGATCGGCGATGAACTGGACGATGGCGGCTCCCTCAGTCAGAACCTGGCCGTCGTCGAGGCGCAGGGCCGCAACATAACCCTTGGGGTTGATCTGCAAAAAGTCGGCGCCCGTTTCTGTTAGATGGTTGCCGAGATCTACTCGCTCAATCTCGAAATCCATGCCGGCTTCGCGCAGCACGATGTGTGGTGAAAGCGAACAAGCGCCGGGTGAGTAGTAAAGTTTCATGTTTCTGTCTCCTTTGTTGATGTTGGTTAAATAGCATTGTTTTTGCGGAACACTTCTACCGGGACGCCCGCAATTCCCCAGTTTTCTTTCTCAACCTCATCGATGACGACAAAGGTTGTTGCCGGATTTTTGTCAAGGACGCGAACCAGAAGATCGGTCACACCTTTCATAAGCGCGGCTTTCTGTTCGGCGGTCGCACCCTCCCTTGTGATCTTGATGTTGACATAAGGCATTTATGGGCTCCATGATTATTGATTGAGACGGTCAGCTTCATTCGTGAATGTCATAGTGAAAGACCTTTGAAATGATTTGCCAACGTCCGTCGACGAAAACGAAGGTCAGAAAATCCGTGAAGAATTTAGGCCCGATTGAGCACTCCGCGCGAGCGAAGGCGGTGACCGGACCGCCGAACTCAATCGAGACAATGCGGTCGTTGCGAAGCTCACTGCGACTGGCTGGCGAGGGTCGCCGATCAACCACAGTGAAGTATTCGTCCATGGTGAGATACTGGAATGTGCCGTCCGTCACGCACACATATTGGGCCATGCGGTGGAAGACCCTGGAGAGCTTGGACGTATCGCTGCGGTACAAGCCATCGAAATAATCCGATAAAACCCCCACGATTTCCGCATAACCCGAATCCATGGATGTCACTGTTGATGTCATAATTGCCTATCGAGATAATGCGCGAAGCGCATCGAGGAGATAATCCTAGCAGCCTGTAGTAACCTTTGTATACGACATAACCGGGGGTTACTCAAATATTGTGGTATCCAACTGGTTACCGGAGGGACCTGATGTCATTACCATTGAGAAAGAACAGAGCGGCGGCGCCCCCGTTGGAGTGCCCGCTCAGCGGATGTATGGCGCTTCTGGGCGGGGCCTGGACGCCCAATGTGATCTGGTATCTGAGCGGAGGCCCGCGACGCTTCGGCGAGTTGCGACATGACATCCCGCGCATATCTGCCAAGGTTCTCAGTGCTCGACTGCGGCAGCTTGAAAGCCAAGGTGTGATCACGCGCCGTGTCGTACCGACGTCACCGCCTTCCGTTGAGTACGCGCTTACTGAGCTAGGGCAAGAGCTGATCCCCGCTATCAACGCCATCGTCCAGGTGGGTTTAAAGCTCAAAAAGAAGCGGTAACCAAGTAGAAATAGTATGGCAGGACGCCTGGCAACAGCGGCAAACGCTGCGCGCGAAGTGTCTATAATGGCACATGGCTAAAGTGTGCCGACCTAATCGCCGAATTGCTGCGTGCGAGATCCTTCTGCCTAGTGGTTCAGGAGGAAGCGCCGGTGAGGTTGCTTCCCATCCAGACTAACTATGAAACAATCAAACGGAGGAGAAAACATGAATGACAAAGGAATGGTAGGGTATTCGATGATCGTCGAATGCGTATGGGTCAAGCGACCCTCAAAAGATAATTTGCTGACTCCGCAAGGAGCTATTCGATAGGCTGCCTAGCTTAAGAAATGACAGGATATCGCATGGCAAAAATTCGTTACTTGGACGCATCAGTATTGATCAAACTGGTAGTCGATGAAGAAGACTGTGCCGATATTAGAAAATTTTTTCATAACAATGTGAATTTTTGCACCACGCCGCTCTGTATGGCCGAAGCATTGGGCCGAATTAAGGGCCTGTGGAAAAAGGGAAAGGCCGATCACGTTAAATTAACTATGGACGAATATTTAGCGTCAACCAGAAGCTTACTTGGTAACACACACACCATTTTTAAGCCGCATGGCAAAATAGAAATAGATGTAAATATATTGTCGGATGCATCTACTCATTTAAAAGTGGAACAAATAGCCAAAGACAATAAGCTAGATCTTTCAGATGCGTTGCAACTTTATACGATAAAAAACGGCAAATATTCACATATGGGCCCAGAGTCAGCGTCAATCTTGATTACTGCCGA